>PUON01000064.1 GCA_003552125.1 Dehalococcoidia bacterium
AGGTTAAGACTTCTGCCGCGAAAGCAGCTTCGCCTCGGGCAGACGCCTCAGGGCAAGCGTTGCAACTGGCGCGACAAGTGCCCCCAGCCCAAGAACGAGGAACGGTAGGCCCCAGTTCGTTGCTGCCGTAGGGTCTACACCCTTCGCGTTCACGGACTCCAGTACGTTACCGAAGACCGTTGGCGATACGACGGTGAGGGAGAATCCGGCAGCCGATTGCAGTCCAAGTGCCAGCGATCGTCGATGAGTGCTCACGAGTTCAGTGAGCCCCGCCTTGTAGATGCCAGAATCTGCAATTGTCCAGAAGCCGAGCCAGAGTCCGATCAACACCACGAGTTCGAGCGGCCGACCAAACAAATAGCCGAAGAAGCACTGTACTACCAGACTGCAGAGCGACGCGATGATTATGGCCTTGAGTCGACCAATGCGATCAGAGATCGAACCTATGTACCAGACGGCAGGCACACCTGCGAAGATTACTAGAGCTGAGAGCATGCCGCCGATTGAGACTGCCTGCGACTGCGCGAAACCCGCGTGCAGGACGTTAGCCACGTAGTACGGTCCGATCCAACCCCAGAACGCATAGAGCTCCCACATATGTCCCATGTAGGCCAGGGTGATCAACGCCTGAGCTGCACGCAGTGTGCCGCGGGTGCCGCCGTAGCTTGAGGGATCTATTGTGGAAATAGGGGCGGCAGATGGGGCTTCAGTTGGATTCTGGTCCTGCGGTTTGTCGTGGACGAGGAAGAACACGATCAGCGCAGCGATGAAGACGGGGATCGATGTGCCGAGCATCCCTGCCTGCCACCCGTAGGAAGCGGCGAGCGGGGCGGCAACGAGATAGCCACCACCGTAGGCGGCCGTGAGTGCGGCAGTGTAGGCGCCGATGGCCTTGCCCCTCTCCTTCGGCTCAAACCAGGAGGAGAGGAACGCCATGCCCGGTGCATAGATCGCTCCGCACGAAAGCCCTACAGCCAGCCTGAGGACGAGGATACTCGTGAAGTCGCGTGCCAGGAACAGGAAGGCCGTCGACGAGATTGCGGCGAGAAGCGTAGCCCATGCAACGACCTTGCGTGGTCCAACACGATCGGCGAGCCAGCCGGTAAATACCACTATTATGACGTAGCCCACCTGGAATACGGACAGGATGACGCCCATCTGTCTGGCGCCGAGGTCGAAGTCCTGGGCGAGGTAGGTTGCGACTGCCGAGAAACTGTACCAGGGCATGTAGCCCAGAAGCATCGCGATGCACATCAGCACCAGGACGCGAGTCTTCGTCTGCCGCAAGGTTCCTCCGATATCTCAGAATACACTTGTGGTAACCGCGTGGTATCCGGGATGCAACCCCTATCTGCTCTCGTTCTCGTGCGATGGTACTGAGACATGATTAAGATGTAAAGACACTCCAGATCTACCGACTCAACCATGCTGGTATCGGCGGACGGCTTCAGGTAGTATCTTATTGGTGGCACAAGTGGCTCGTATAGTGGGCAGTCGCAAGGAGTTTCCGGGGATCGCTGCATGTGGCATAGACTGCTGCCTGTGCCCTATGCACCATGTTTGGGAAGGAGATGGCTGTCCCGGGTGCACTGCACCGGCGTCCCCGGGAAGGACGGGGCGATGGTGTGCCATTGCACGATGCGCAGTGCGCGAGCGGGGTTATGAGACGTGCGCCGATTGTCCCGAATTACCGTGTCAGCGCCTGCAGGGTATCGATGAGAGCGACTCCTTTTTGTGACACATCGCAAGACGCTGGAAAACCTGTTCGCAATCAGGACGGCGGGCATGAGTTCGTTCTTGTCCCAGCAGGATGATCGGTTGGCAGTCCTGCGCCAGATGCTTGCCGGGTTCGATGATGGACGTTCGAAGAGCCTCTTCTGCCTGGCAAGTGCCTTGCTCCCGGTGCAAGACTTGAAAGATACCGTTGCGATGTCACGGGCGCAAGTCAATGGCGCAGTGGTGACTGACGATCGAAGGAGTCGGGCACTCGTCCTGCGGACAAACCTGAAGGAAGTGGCCGGTTCATTGGGTATTGACCTCAGGCTCAGGAAATGAAGTAGTGAACGCACATGATGCTTCGTCATTCACGAATGACTTGACAAGTTGTTGACGGCTGTCTACCATGATTGGAGACACATTCATATATGCAAAGGCTGTGAACGGGACTAGTAGGTCCACAAGCGGGTCTCAGAGAGCCGGGTAAGGTGTGAGCCGGTGACAGCGCGTGGGGTGAATGGACCCCGGAGCCGCAGGCCGAAAGGTACTACTGAGTAGGCCCTGCCGGAGAGGGCACCGTTATAAGAGCCCAGGGTATAGCCTCTTCGAGGGGTGGTACCCGATATGAGGGGGCCACGCATTTCTAATGGGTGGCCAACCAGGGTGGCACCGCGAAGGGCACAAGCCCCTCGTCCCTAGGGACGAGGGGCTTTTTTGTTGTCAAACATATCGCATATTGGAAGGAGGAACGGTGATGTACTACCCGGCGCTCGAAGAGGTGCGACGACTTGCGGAAGGTGGCAAGTGGGTCCCCATCTGGCGTGAGGTCGTCGCGGACCTCGAGACGCCGGTATCGGCGTTCCTGAAGGTACACCGCGACGGCCCGTGTTTCCTGCTGGAAAGCGTAGAGGGCGGCCAGAGATTGGCGAGATATAGCTTCATCGGTACGGATCCATACATGGTGCTTACCACGAGAAAGGAAGATGAGGTGGATCCTCTCGAAGGTCTTGCGAAAGCGATGAGTCAGTATGAGGTCGCCCGTGTGCCCGGGCTTCCCCGACTCAGTGGTGGCGCCGTGGGTTATCTCTCGTATGAGGCGGCACGACGGTTCGAACAGCTCCCGACTCCTGAATCAGATCCTCTGGATCTTCCGGAGTCATACTTCATGTTCGTGCATACCATGCTGGTCTATGATCATGTTACGCACACGATACGGGTTCTAAGTCATGTGCAGCCGGACGGAAATGTCGAGGATGCATACGGTGTGGCGATTGAGCGAATTGAGTCTCTGGTGGCGCGCCTCCAGCGGCCGC
>PUON01000019.1 GCA_003552125.1 Dehalococcoidia bacterium
CAGTGACGCTGCCACGTTCTGAAGGAGTGTCAAGCCGCACTCCCTGCAGGCGGCCCTCCATGGCTTTGGCTACTGTCACGCTCTCGCGCACCTCGTCCTCGAACGTATCGACAAGTGCGATCCTCGGCACGTCCGGCGGCATCTCCCTGTCAAAGGCGAGTGTGGCTGCGGCGGTGGAGCCCATGATGATGATGAGCGCGTGAGGGATTGTCCCTACAGGCTGAATTCCGGCGAGATGTGCACCGGCTGTACTGGCACACCCGGTGCACCCTCCCACGATGGCGGAGTATTCCATGACCGCTACTACAGAAGGATGTACGTGGCGGGCGCCGAAACTGAGCACCGGAATGCCTCTTGCGGCCTGCACGCACTCCCGCGCAGCCGTCGCCCAGCCGCTGCAATGCGCCAGTATTCCAAGATAGCATGTCTCATACAGCCCAAACGACTGGTATGGGGCGGTGATGCGAAGAGCGACCTCTTTCCTTCTGAATCGCTCTCCCTGTTCGAGAGCCCACACTTCTGAGCGATCGGCGGGCAACACCTGCGTGAGGAGCGATTTCACTTCCTCAATGCCGCAGAGAATGCCATCCTGCCGGGGGAACACCTCCATGGTGACAACCGGGTTAGCTCCTTCCTTCTTGAGTATCTCCACCGTGCGCATGAAATAGATGTCGGCCGTTTCGCCGTCGAGCCAGTTCTGCGGAATAGGCCACTCTCGGCGAACCTCATGATGGGGGGCGGGGTATACGAGACGGACCCCCAGGATCTTTTCCATGTGATCGAGGGCACATATATGCTGTTTTGGGTCGAAAGAGGCGACGCAATCGACAGGAACCTCAACCTCGAAGCCAGCCTCCCTCGCGGCTGCCGCCGTGTACAGTACGCAGATGTCGGTGCAGACGCCGCAGAGGATGAGGGTATCTGCGCTGCTATCCTCCAGTGCGCTGGACAGGCCGGTTCCTGTGAACGCGTTGAAGTGTTGCTTTGGTATCACCTGCCCCTGGAACTCGGAGAGCTCGTCAATGACCTCTGGCTCATGAGTGTTCTCGACACAGTGCGGGGGAAACCGCTCGAACTCGGGGTCGTCGGATGCGTGCTGGTCACACGCGAAGAGGATAGATGATCCCTTCGCAGCCTCATCACGAAGCAGCTTCTGAACCGAGGGTATGATTCTGCGCGCCTGGTCTCCACAGTAGAGTGGATGGCCCTCCTCGAGGAAGCCACGCACCATGTCTATGACCAGTACAGCTCGCACAGTGTCACAACTCCACCAGGCTGGTTACGAGTCAGGCGCACTTCAGTGCCTGAAGTGGCGCATGCCGGTGAATACCATTGCAGCATCATACTTGTCGACTGCCTCAACTACCTCGTCATCCCGGACGGAACCACCCGGCTCGATAATTGCGGTGATACCGGCTTGAAGCGCCAGTTCGGGGCCATCCGCAAACGGGAAGAAGGCGTCGCTCGCGAGCACGGCACCCATCGTTCTGTCTCCAGCCTTCTTGAGCGCGATGGCGACTGATTCCACCCGCGAGGGCTGGCCTGCACCCATGCCCAGCAACACCGAGTCTTTGGCAAGGACGATGGCGTTAGACTTGACGGATTTGACCGCGTGCCATGCGAACAGCATGTCGTCCATCTCCGCATCAGTTGGTGATCTCTTGGAGACCTGCTTAGGCGACAGCTCTTCTTCTGCAATGCAGTCTCGCGTCTGCACCAGAAACCCTCCTCGTACGTGGCGGAACTCGAGTGCATCGTCCTCGCGTTCCGGAAATGGCACACTGACGATTCTGAGGCTCTTCTTCTGCGAAAGCAGTGCCAGCGCATCGTCGGAGTATGCTGGAGCGATCACAGCGTCGTAGTGAGTCTTTGCGATCTCTTCGGCAGTAGAACCATCGATTGGCCGGTTGCTGGCGACCACGCCGCCAAACGCCGCCACCGGATCGCCGGTGAGCGCGAGCACGTAGGCCTCCGCCAGCGAGTCCCTGCTGGCCAGTCCGCACGGATTCGTGTGCTTGAGTATTGCCACCGTAGGGCGAGCGAACGGGGCCAACGCGTTCACTGCGGAGTCGAAATCAAGCAGGTTGTTAAACGAGATCTCAGGCCCACTGTGCACAGTGAGTGTGCCGAGCCCCCTGTCGCTCGTCTTCACATCCTGCACTGTGTAGAAGCATGCGTTCTGCCCGGGGTTCTCTCCGTAACGCAGGCTGAGTGCCTTCTCCAAGGCAATGGTCATGTGCTCGGGAAACATCTCATCACAGAGGTATCGGGAGATCGCCGTATCGTAGGATGCCGTATGTTGGTAGGCCTTCTGCGCAAGTCTCATTCGTGCGCCTGAATCAAGCGCGTTCTCTTTCAACTGATTCAACACCCGATCGTAGTCCGCAGGATCTACGACCACCGCTACCGATTCGTAGTTCTTGGCTGCAGAGCGGATCATAGTTGGACCGCCGATATCGATGTTCTCGATGGCCTCTTCCAGAGTGACGCCGCTGCGGGTCACCGTCTCCACAAATGGATAGAGGTTGACTACCACTATATCGATGGTGGTAATGCCTGCCTCTGCCAGTGCAGACATGTGTTCTGGCAGATCGCGGCGTGCAACTATCCCTCCATGTACAGAAGGATGAAGCGTCTTCACACGTCCATCAAGTATCTCCGGAAAGCCGGTTAACGTGGAGATGCTGTCAACAGCGATGCCTGCATCGGCGATTGCCTTCTTGGTACCGCCAGTGCTGTACAGTTCAACTCCCAATTCGCGCAGGCCGCGCGCGAAGTCGACAACTCCGGTTTTGTTGGAGACACTCAGAATCGCTCGCATGGTCCCTCCCTAGCTTAAGACTACCTGTTCGCCGTCATTCCGGCGGACGATGCTGCCAATAGTGTATGCCTCGGGGATGACTTGCGCCAGTTGGGGCGCATCGTCAGAAGAGACGACCATAACCATGCCGATCCCCATGTTGAAGACGCGGTACATCTCGTCCTCCGAGATGTCACCGGCATCCCGTATCATGTCGAAGATCGCCGGAACCGTCCATGATTCGCGGCGCAGTGCCGCCGCAGTGCCCTCAGGAAGAATGCGACAGACATTGCCTTGGAACCCTCCGCCGGTGATATGCGCAAGTCCCTTGATGAGATTGAGGTGTGGTTTGAGCATGTGATGATATGCTCGATGTGGTTCCAGCAGGGCGTCGCCCAGTGAGCGGCCGAGTTCCGGGTAATAATGGTTGAGGTTGGACGGTCTTTCGTCGATGTTGAACACGCGGCGCACAAGTGAGTAACCGTTAGTATGCAGGCCGGATGAGGGAAGGCCGAGCAGCACGTCCCCCGGTGTGATAGTGCGGCCGTCTATCACGCGGGTTCGTTCGACAATGCCGACAATGAAGCCCACCAGATCGTAGATTCCCTCCGTATAGAATCCGGGCATCTCTGCCGTCTCGCCGCCGATGAGGGCAAGGCCACCATCGCGGCACGCATTGGCAAGCCCCGCCACAATATCGGCCACCTGTTCCTGGTCAAGTCGCGCCATGGCGATGTAGTCCATGAAGAACAGTGGCATCGCACCGCAGCAGAGGATGTCATTGATACAGTGATTGACGATGTCGTAGCCAACGGTACGGTTGCGGCCGAACAGTTTTGCCAGTTTGAGCTTGGTGCCCACTCCATCGGCACTTGATACCAGCACCGGGTCCTCATAACCTTCAAGGTGGTACAGCGAACCGAACGAACCGACACCGAGGCACCTCGCGTCCAGTGTCGAACTCAGCGACTGTTGGATGTGCTCCTTGATGTGATCCGCGCCGCCAATACTGACTCCGGCTGCGGCGTAGGATTGTACCCGCTCATCAGGGCTCCCATTCTGGCTCATACGCGCTCGCTTCCAGCGGTGAGACTGGTGAGGCCCATCTGGACGGGAAGCGGGTAGTCTCCTTCGAAGCACGCCAGACAGAGCAAATCCTGTGGCAGCGCGACCGCCTCAACGAGGCCCGGTACGCTGGTGTAACCAAGGGAGTCGACACCCAGGTAATCTGCTATCTCCGAAACGGACATGCGGGCGGCTATGAGCTCCCATTCAGATGCCATGTCGACGCCCAGAGCGCAGGGGTGCCTGAGTGGAGGGGCACAGATGCGGAGGTGTACTTCTCGCGCTCCTGCCTGTCGCAACAGATTGACCACTCGAGGCGTGGTCGTGCCGCGCACAATGCTGTCGTCCACTACGACCAGGCGTTGTCCCTTGATGAGACTTGCCATTGGGTTGAACTTCAACTGTACGCCGAGATCGCGCAACCTCTGATCCGGAGCGATGAACGTCCTCCCCACATAGCGGTTCTTGAGCAACCCTTCGCGATAGGGTATACCCGACGCGCGGGAGTAGCCGATGGCGGCAGCGGTTGCCGAATCAGGCACGCCCAGAACCAGGTCCGCGTCGACAGGATGCTCTTCGGCGAGTTTCGCGCCCATGGCCAGCCTCGCCTCGTATACAAGACGGCCTTCTACGACACTGTCCGGTCTTGCGAAGTATATATGCTCAAAGACACAGAAAGCGCGTCGCCCGTTGCGCCCGAAGTGAAGAGAAGAGGTCTCGTTGTTCAGGAACACGATCTCCCCGGGATTCACGTCACGAATGAATTTCGCGCCGATGTGGTCGAGGGCACATGTCTCCGATGCCGCTACCAAACCTCCATTGAGAGACCCGAGGGATAGTGGGCGCACGCCCATCGGATCGCGCGCTGCGATCAGCATGTCAGGCGTGAGCGCGGTGATCGAATACGCGCCTTGCAGCCGTTTCAGGGCGGATGAGGTCTTCTCTTGCCAGGTCGCGCCGTGACTGCTCACGATGAGCTTGGCAATGAGTTCGGCATTGCTGTCTGACGCGAAGTGCTGCCCCGAAGCCTCAAGGGATTGGCGCAACGATGCTGAGTTGGTGATATTGCCGTTGTGAGCAACGGCGATGCTCCACGGTCCGTTTCGCTCCAGAACGGGTTGGGGAGTGGCTGGTCTCCTGGCATTGCAGGTCGAGTAACAGGTGTGGCCGATTGCTGCATGTCCACGCATGCCTGCGAGGTCTTCCTCGGTGAAGACCTGGGCAACGAGTCCCGGTTCTGCATGAAGATGAACTTCATTGCCATCGCACACTGCGATGCCAGCGCACTCCTGTCCCCGATGCTGTAGCGCAAACAGCGCGAAGAACACCAGTCGCGCGTTATCGAGTCCAGGGGCGTAGACGCCAAATATGCCGCAACTCTCGTGCATGAAAGGCCTTGCGTCTGATTATAGTAGCCTGCATCCATGTGGTCAATCTGGAGGGCCTATGCTACAATGGCCCATTATGTTGCAGACTGAGAAGAAACAGGAACTCATTAAGAAGTTCGCCGCGAAAGAAGGGGACACTGGGTCGGCACAGGTGCAAATCGCACTTCTGACTGATCGAATTACCGGGCTCACGGAGCACCTCAAGGCGAACAAGCAGGACCACAACACACGTAGGGCGCTGCTAAGGCTGACGGCGCGGCGACGCAGGTTCCTCTCGTATTTGTATCGAAATGATCACGCGAGTTATCTGCAAGTGGTGCGCGAACTGGGTTTGAGGAGGTAGCATGGTCCAAGTCGTGCAGCGCTCAATCGCTGGGCGAACGCTCAGCATGGAGACGGGCAGGCTTGCCGGGCAGGCGAATGCGGCTGTCCTCGTTCGCTACGGCGATACCATTGTGCTCGTGACCGTCTGCGCAGCCGATGAGGCTGTCGGAGGAATGGATTTCGTTCCATTAACGGTCGATTACGAAGAGAAACTGTATGCTGCCGGCAAGATCCCTGGCAGTTTCATCAGGCGAGAGGGCAGGCCGACAGAGGATGCGACGCTTACTGCCCGACTTGTGGATCGTTGTCTGAGACCTCTGCTGTCCAAGCGGTTCGGACGCGAGACCCAGGTAGTTGCGACCGTCCTCTCCGCTGACAAGGAGAACAACCCTGATACATGCGCGCTCATTGGCGCGTCCACTGCCTTAAGTATCTCCGAGATCCCGTTTGCCGGACCTGTATCTGCAGTGCGTGTTGGTTGCGTCGATGGGCAACTGGTGGTCAATCCCAGTATGTCTGTGATGGAAGACAGTCAGCTTGACATCGTAGTGGGAAGTACCCGAGATGCGGTCGTCATGGTTGAGGCAGGTGGGGAGCAGGTCAGTGAGGAGACGATCCTTGAGGCGATACGTTTGGGACACGAAGCAAACCTGGAGATCCTTGGACTCCAGGACGAGATGGCAAGCCTTTGCGGCCAGCCTAAGATTGAAGTGACGCCCTACACGCCACCTGCTGATATGGTGGCAGGTATCTCAGCCATGCTAGGAGAGAAGGTCGCCCATGCGTTGAGAAGACCCGGCAAGGGTGCGAGATCTGTTGCGCTGGATGAAATCAGGAGCGCAGTTCTTGCAGCCTGGGGCGAGAAGTATGCGGAAGACGAGGTGGAGTACGTCTACAACTCACAGCTGAAGGAACACATTCGGCGGCATGTCCTGCAGACGCGTCAGCATATCGATGGACGCCCCCATGATGAGATTCGGCCGGTCTCTACCGAAGTAGGTGTACTGCCGTGCACCCATGGCTCGGGTCTGTTTACCCGTGGTCAGACTCAGGTATTGACGGTTACCACTCTTGGGTCCGAACGGCAAGAGCAGATGCTCGATGGCCTTGGCCTTGCGGAGACCAAGAGGTTCATGCACCACTACAACTTCCCGGGCTTTTCCACGGGAGAAGTCAGACGCCTTCGAATGCCGGGCAGACGTGAAATCGGACATGGTGCGCTCGTTGAACGCGCCATCACACCGGTGATACCCTCCGAGGAAGAGTTCCCCTACACCGTGCGGTTGGTCTCCGAGGTGCTCAGTTCCAATGGCAGTTCCTCAATGGCGAGTGTGTGTGGCTCGACATTGTCGCTGATGGATGCCGGCGTTCCGATCAAGGCTCCTGTGGCGGGCATCGCCATGGGCGTTATCAGTTCGGATGACGGCGGGCATGTGATCCTGACTGATATCGAAGGTATGGAAGATGCGCTGGGTGACATGGATTTCAAGGTCGCCGGTACCTCTGAAGGCATCACTGCGTTGCAACTGGACATCAAGATGCAGGGCATTAACACGGCCTTGCTCGAAGAGGCAATGACCCAGGCTCGTGCGGCCAGGCTATGGCTGCTCGACAAGATGGCCGAGACTATCAGCACGAGCAGGGCTGAACTAAGCCCCTTTGCGCCGAGGGTTCTGGAACTGAAGATCGATATCGACAAGATCGGGGCACTGATAGGACCCGGAGGACGGAATATCAGAGCCATTATCGAGGAGACCAAGACCACCATCGACGTCAAGAGCGATGGCCGTGTCATGATTGGCTCTGCAAATGAGGAGTCCACACGCCGTGCGGTCAAGATGGTGGAAGATCTGACCCGTGAGGCCAAGGTAGGCGATATATATACCGGCAAGGTGACGCGAATACTGGATTTCGGAGCCATGGTTGAGATCCTTCCCGGCAAGGAAGGGTTGGTACACATAAGCGAACTCGCGACGCATCGGGTTCCCTCTGTCCAGGATGAGGTTGAGCTGGGGGACGAGGTGACGGTGAAGGTGATCGAGATCGACAGCCTGGGTCGCATCAACCTGTCGCGTCGCGCCGTGTTCGCTGGCGAGTCGGACGATCGCCCGCCGAGACAGTCCAGGCCACAGCCATCTCGCCCCCCGAGGCACGGACCGCCACCCAGACATCGCCACGATCAGGGTGGGCCGAGGCGATCGTAGAGGCCGCTTGGGCCGTCCGGTTGGCGAACAGGTAGTTGTCAGGGGAGGTCGATCGTGCCTATACGAGTGGTCGTCAATGGGGCTCTCGGACGCATGGGTCATGAGGTCGTGCGGGCTGTTGTGGCCGATCCCGAGTTGAAGCTCGTCGGCGCGATTGAGAAGAATGCGCCTCAGCCGTATCTGCCCATTCCGGATCATCCGGACCTCATTCCGTTCTCACCGTCACTCGGTTCTCTCATAGAGAAGACCTGTCCTGACGTCGTCGTGGATTTCACTTCGGCGTCTGTGGCTATGGCGGTGGCCCGCGTCACCTTATCGTCGAAGGTGTGCCTCGTCACTGGGACGACTGGTCTTGCGGAGAAAGAGTTCGACGAAATAGCTGAACTGTGCGCACGTCACGAAGTAGGAGCCGTCGTCGCGGCGAATTTTTCTCTGGGTGCCGTATTGCTCATGCACCTCGCTGCTATCACCTCCAGGTTCTTCTCGACTGCTGAGATACTTGAGATGCATCACGACAAGAAGCTGGACGCGCCATCTGGAACCGCACTGGCTACGGCTCGCAAGATGGTGGAGGCTCGAGGTCGGGACTTTGTGCATCCCCTCACGGAGAAGGAAGTACTTGATGGTGTCAGAGGGGGTGAATCTGGAGGCGTAGGTATCCACAGCGTTCGTATGCCCGGAGTGATGGCAACTCAGGAGGTGCTCTTTGGAGGTCAGGGACAGACGTTGATGCTACGGCACGACGCCACCAGTCGTGAATCCTATATGCCAGGGGTGATTCTGGCGGTAAAAGAAGTGGTCAAGTCCAGAAGTTTGATCCGTGGTCTTGATAAGCTGCTGGGTCTGTAGTGGTGATGGAATCTGTCGACATAGGCATCCTGGGAGCAGAAGGGCTTGTTGGACAGGAACTCCTCAAAATTCTTGAGGAGCGCAGGTTTCCAGCAACTTCCGTTCGCTTGTTCGACACCGATCGAACACCGGGTGCGGAGTTCTTCTTCAGCCACAAGAGATTGGAGGTTGTTGAAGCCACACCGGATGGGTTCCGCAATCTCGATGTCATGTTCTTCTGCGATGGCATCGATTCGAGTCGTCGCCTGTTGCCGTCCGCGCTTCAGGCTGGTGTGGTGGTTGTGGACGACAGTGGAGCCGTCGCCAACGATGAGTCGGTACCTCTCGTGGTTCCGGAGGCTAATGCCGAGACGATCCTGAAGCACAAGGGCGTCCTTGGAAGCCCGGGCAGTTCTACAATCCAACTCGTTGTTGCACTGGCGCCGCTGCATCGAGTGAATCCGGTCAGAAGGATTGTGGTAAGCACTTATCAGCCGGTGTCGTGCAGCGGTACGACGGCGGCGTTGAAGGAACTGACTGCCCAGGCAAAGCGTGTCCTGGAGGGTCGGCGTGTGTGCCCTCACATGTACTCGCATCAGATCGCTTTCAACGTGCTCCCGGAGATAGATGTGTTTCTGGACAACGGGTATACGAAGGAAGAATGGCGGATTGTCCAGGAGACGCGCAGGGTGTTGGGGGACAGCGCAATCGGCATCTCGGCCACTTGTGTCCGCGTGCCGGTGTATTTCGGTCAGAGTCAGTCGGTGAACGTAGAGTTCGATGCTGCAATGACTCCGGACGAGGCCCGCAGGATTCTCGCACAGGCACCGGGTATACGGATCCTCGATGACCCGAGCGTCAGCTTCTATCCTCAACCGTGGGCTGCAAGTGGTTTGAATCACGTCTTTGTCGGCAGAATCAGGCGAGACTCATCCCGCCTGAATGCCCTGTCGATGTGGATTGTCTGTGATAATCTGCGCAAAGGTGCTGCGCTCAACGCGGTCCAGATTGTCGAAGAGGGTTTGCGGCGAGACTGGATCAAGTCTAAGAAAAGGAGGGCCTGAGATGCCGGCATTTGGAAGGCTCTTGACCGCTATGGTCACCCCATTTGATGAGAATGGTGAAGTGGACTATCCACAGGCGAGGAGACTGGCACGTGCGCTGATGCAGTCTGGCAGTGATGGTTTGGTGGTGTCCGGTACCACGGGAGAGTCGCCCACGCTCACCATGGAGGAGAAGCTGCGCCTGTTTGGGGAGATCAAGGATGAACTGGGCGAGGCAGGCGTGGTGGTTGCCGGTACCGGGAACTACAGTACTCGTGAGAGTATTGAGTTGACCCGTGAAGCTAAGAAGATGGGTGTCGATGCGTGTCTACTCGTGGTTCCCTACTACAATCGGCCGACCCAAGAGGGACTGTACCGGCATTTCAGCACGATCGCCACTGCGTGCGATCTGCCCTGCATTATGTACAACGTGCCATCAAGGACCTCGTGCAACCTTGCGGCCGAGACCGTAATACGCCTCAGCGCGGTTGATAACATCATTGGAGTAAAAGAAGCCAGTGCGAACTTCCGGCAGATCTCAGAGATCATACAGGGTGTTCCCAATGACTTCCTGGTATACAGCGGTAATGATGGCGATACCTTTCCGCTGATGGCCATGGGAGGCTACGGTGTGGTGGGTGTGGTTACGCATCTGGTGGGCCTCCAGACAAAAGACATGATGGAGAAGCTTCTTGACGGAAGAACCGAGGAGGCAGCCGTGATTCATCGACACCTCCTTCCGTTTGTGGATGCGATGTTTCTGGTGGCGAACCCAATACCGTTGAAGTTCGCGATGAATCGCCTGGGCTTTCGCGTGGGGCCAACACGATTGCCTCTGTGTGAGCCTGACGAAAAGACCGCAGCAACAATCTCAACCGCACTGGAAAGCGTCAGAATTGATCTGTTGCTTCCCGGTTGATGGTGTGCAGCAGTTGTGCCGGCCAGCTATGGGTCAGGGGTTCACTTCGATCATCTGTTCGCGCTTGGGACCCATCGAGACGAGTGAAACCCTGCAGTCGAGCAGGTTGGATATAGTATCGACGTACTTGCGGGCGTTGACCGGGAGTTGTGAGTACTCACTGATCTCCTCTGTGCACTCCTGCCATCCCGGCAGTTCTTCGTACACTGGTTCGCAACGCTCCACCCTTTCGATCTGGGCAGGAAACTCGGTCGTAAATGCTCCATCAATACGGTAGCCCGTGCAGATCTTGATTGATTCGAATCCATCGAATATGTCCAGGTGTGTCAGTGCAACCTCTGTCATGCCATTGATTCTGACGCTGTACATTCCAGCTATTGCGTCGAACCAGCCGCACCTTCGTGGTCGCCCTGTTGTTGCCCCGTACTCCCTGGCCTTCTCCCTTATAAAATCTCCCATCTCACCCTTCAGTTCCGTAGGCATCGGGCCACTGCCGACTCGCGTGGCATATGCCTTAAACACACCTATTACCCGCTCAATCTGAGTAGGGCCGATTCCACTGCCCAGTGTGGCGTTGCCAGCCAGTGGAGACGACGATGTTACATACGGATAGGTTCCGAAGTCGGTATCGAGCAGAGCACCTTGTGCGCCCTCGAGCATAATCCTGTCGCCCCTCTTCAGCGCCTGGTGGATTATTGGTAGGGAGTCGACTACGTGCGGGCGCATCTGCTCGGCAAACTCAATATACTGGTTGAAGACCTCATCCACCGACATTCCAGGGTGGCCATACAGAGAAGTGAGGAGTGCATTCTTCTGCTCCATAACCAGTTCAAGGCGCGCACGAAATACGGCACTGTCCATGAGGTCGCCTACCCGTATTCCTATTCTGGCGACCTTGTCCACGAATGCGGGACCGATTCCCCGTTGTGTGGTGCCTATAGCGCCACGCCCCCTACGATCTTCTTCGAGGCTGTCCAGCAGTGTGTGGTAGGGCATGATCAGATGGGCTCTGTCGCTGACGAGGAGATTGTGGGTCCCAACACTATGCTCACGCAGTTCCGAGATTTCGCGCATCAGCACCGCAGGATTCACTACCACGCCGTTGCCTATGATGCAGGTAACCTCAGGATAGAAGATTCCGGAGGGAATCAGATGGAGTCTGAAGGTACCGTGAGGATTCACGGTGGTGTGGCCGGCATTGTCTCCGCCAGCGTACCTTACAACCATGTCGGCATTGGCGGCAAGCGAATCGATTACCTTGCCTTTCCCCTCATCTCCCCACTGACCTCCCACAAGCGCGAGAACTGACATTATTCTCCGGGCTCCTTTCCTTCACGATAAAGATACAGCAGTCGTTCGACGACAGTTATTGAGGCGCCGACTGCCACCACTGAAACTGATATAAATACGAAGCCTGTAAACAGTCCCAGCGCCAATACTATAACCCTCTCCGTTCGCGTAAACAAACCCACTGTGCACTCGATACCGATCACCTCTCCACGGGCGCGAATATAGCTCACGAGGAAAGAGGAGATCAGTGCGACCAGGGTGACCATAAGGGCAGTGCTGTTGCCCGATTGACCGAACCAGATGCCAATCCCGGCGAGCAATGCGCCCTCCGACACGCGGTCGCCTGTAGAATCGAGGATCGACCCGAAGCGGGAAGTCTTGCCAGTGGCGCGTGCCAGGGCACCGTCAAGCGTATCGAATATCGCTGCCCCACCAAGCACCAGCCCCGCTGCCAGGAATCTCCCCTCTGAGGCCAGCCACGCAGCCCCAATGGTTACTACTACACCGGTGATGGTAAGCGCATTGGGAGGCACCCTGCACCACTCCAGTGCTCGCACGAGCGGAGCGGCTATCATGGCGCCAGCCTTTCTTCGCAATCTGTGCAGATTCGCCATCGACATGCTACGGGCCCGCGCATGCGGGCCCGGTAAATCATTCAAGGCCCTTATATGCGGCTAAGCCTGCACCTCGGCGGCCATAGCAGCGGGAAGTGTCACCGGCTCTTCCTGGCACTCTCCGGAGATGAATTCCTCGGTGCGGTGCCTGGCTGCTTCATCGGAATACTGGATCGGCGGCGATTTCATGAAGTAGGATGACGGCCCCACAAGTGTACCCGAAAGTCCTCGGTCGAGTGCCAGCTTGCAGCATCGTATGGCATCGATCACGACCCCCGCCGAGTTGGGGCTGTCCCACACCTCAAGCTTCATCTCGAGATTGAGGGGGACGTCACCGAATGTCCGTCCCTCCATGCGAATGTGGCAGAACTTGCGATCATGCAGCCACGGCACGTAGTCGCTGGGTCCTACATGCACATTATCGAGACCCATATCGTAGTCGAGCTGGGACGTCACCGCATTGGTCTTTGAGATCTTCTTGGACTCAAGTCTGTCGCGCTCGAGCATGTTCAGGAAATCGGTGTTGCCGCCGAAGTTGAGCTGGTAGGTTCTTTCAAGTCGTACTCCTCTATCCCTGAACAGCCTGGTGAGTACCCTGTGTACGATGGTCGCTCCAACCTGTGACTTAATGTCGTCGCCGATTATGGGAAGGCCGCGATCGGCAAATCGCTTCTGCCAGTATGCTTCACGTCCGATGAACACGGGTATGCAGTTGATGAAGCCGCATCCAGCGGCGAGCACCTGCTCGACGTACCACTTCGTGGCTTCCTCGCTGCCTACGGGCAGATAGCTCACCACGACATCAGTCTTGGTGTCCTTCAAAATGCCGACGATGTCGGCGGTCGGGCCGGGAGCCTTCTCGATGATCTCGGACAGGTACTTGCCCAGTCCATCGTGCGTCATGCCACGCTCTACTCTAACGCCGGTCTTGGGAACGTCGCAGAACTTGTAGGTGTTGTTGGGTGGTGCGTATATGGCCTTGGCAAGATCCTTGCCGACCTTGTTCTTGTCAATATCGATGGCTGCCACGAAGTTGATGTCAGAGATGTGGTATCCACCGAGGTTAACGTGCATCAACCCGGGCACGAAATCATCGCGGTGTGCATCACGATAGTAATGAACGCCCTGAACGAGCGAGGATGCGCAATTCCCTACTCCGATGATCGCGACATTGACACTGCCCATATTATTGCCAGCCTCCTTAGGTTGCGGTTATCGTCATCTTGGCGACTTTCTCTCACCGGTCATCTGCATGGACTATATAAGGAGCAGTTCGTCCGCGTGCGGTGAATCACTATTGGAAGCGCAAGCAATGAGCATCCCCGGAGCCTCCACGGCTTACCCGCAAAGCGGGACGAGGTGTGAGCAGGATGAGCAACACGCTTCTCGCGCACGTCTTCATGTGCGACACTGACAGCTTCGTCTTCTGTCGTTGTCGCCGCTGTACTTGAAATACCCCGTGACCCATCAACATTATCTCATGACATCCTTCGTGTCAATACGTATGAGTGCGTGGCGTCGCAGCAGGTGCTGGATAGGAGGAAGAGACGGTCTGCCCCTGTTTTCACGGCGAACATAAGAGGGTACACTTACGGGGTCAACAGAATCTGGCTGAGGAGGGACACGTATGGATTTCCATCTGACCGAGGCGGAGCAGATGCTCCAGGCGACAGCTCGTGAGTTTGCCAAGAACGAGATTGAGCCAGTTGCTGCGGCCGTGGACAGGGCCGAAGTGTTCGCGATGGATAACTTCAAGAAGCTCGCTGAGGTTGGCTTCACCGGACTCGCGATACCCGCAGAGTACGGCGGAAGTGGTGGTGACATCATGTCGCTGTCCATTGTAATGGAGGAAGTCGCGAGAGCCTGTGCATCAACCTGCGACATAGTCGACGCTCACATAAGCCTGTGTGCACGACCGATCCTGCTGTACGGCAATGAGGAACAGAAGAAGAAGTATCTGCCCCCTTTGTGTTCCGGTGAGAAGGTCGGAGCCTTTGCCATAACCGAGGCTGAGGCCGGTAGTGACATCGCGAACATCAAGACTACTGCAGTACGTGACGGAGACGACTACGTACTGAACGGTTCCAAGCTCTTCATCACGAATGGACCAGCCTGCGATACCATCGTTGTGTTCGCCGGCATACCCGACCTGGCGCCACGAGGTATGACGGCCTTTATCGTTGAGGCTGACATGCCCGGGTTCAGTCGAGGTCCGCAGTATGAGAAGGTAGGTATGAAGGGGGCTACTAACGCCGAACTCGTGTTTGACAACATGCGTGTTCCTGCGGCTAATCGACTGGGAGAAGAGGGCAAGGGCATGAAGATCTGCCTCGGCACCCTCGACGAAGGCCGCATCGGGATCGCCTGCCAGGCTGTTGGCATCAGCCAGGCAGTGCTGGAGCACTGCGTTGAGTATGCGAAGGAACGCAAGCAGTTCGGCAAGCCTATTGCTGAGAATCAGGCGATTCAGTGGATGCTGGTGGACATGGCCTGCCAGATCGAGTCTGCCCGGCTGCTTATGTACAAGGCCGCGCGCATCATGGACGAGGGTGGTAACCCGTCACGAGCGGCGGCCATGGCGAAGCTGGTAGCTAGCGACAGTTGTATGCAGATCGCTGTTAACGGTATTCAGATTCTTGGTGGCTACGGCTACATGATGGATTCACCTATGCAACGCTACTTTCGCGACGCCAAGCTCACTCAGATCTACGAGGGAACTTCGGAAGTCCAGCGCATGGTCATCGCACGCGATCTCTTAAGATAGTCCCACGCGTCTGTGCATAGCTTAGAACGGCTCCCTTCGCAGTGGTGGCCACCACCGCGAAGGGAGTGTCTGTCCTGCGGTGGGGTTTCCGCGCGGTGGCTGTTCACATGGGCCGGAGGAAGTAACGAAGCGGCGACCGGAGGTTTGAGGTGAAGACCAAGCAGCAGTATATCGACAGCCTCAGGCGACTCAATCTCGAAGTGTATCTGTTTGGCGAACGAGTCTCCAACCCTGTTGACCATCCGATGGTGGTGCCGTCTATGAACGCGGTCGCTGCCACGTATGAACTTGCGCAGGGAGACGTGATGACAGCGATCTCCCATCTCTCCGGAGAGCGCATCAATCGCTTCACTCACATCCACCAGAGCACTGAAGATCTCGTCAGGAAGTCCAGGATGGAGAGGTTGATGGGTGCGTATACCGGGACGTGCTTTCAGCGGTGCGCGGGGATGGACGCGCTCAATACGCTGTCCGTCGTCACGTTCAATATCGATCGTGCACATGGGACACGCTATCATCAACGGTTCCTCGACTTTCTGCACTATGTCCAGAAGGACGATCTCGTATGCGACGCTGCTATGACGGATGCCAAGGGGGATCGGCGTTTGAGGCCGGCGGAACAGGCTGATCCGGACATGTACACGCGAATAGTGGGTGAGGATCGCGAGGGTATCGTGGTGAGGGGAGCGAAGCTGCACCAGACGGGGGCTCTCAACTCGCACGAAATTATCGTTGTGCCGACGCGAGCGATGCGGGAGGAAGACAAAGACTATGCGATATCGTTCGCCATTCCGAGCGATACCAAGGGTGTGATCTACATCTATGGCCGCCAGCCGAGCGATACGCGAAAGCTGGAGGGTGAAACGTATGATGTGGGCAACCTCTCATATGGCGGACACGAGTGCCTTGTGGTGTTCGATGACGTGTTCGTGCCATGGGAGCGAGTCTTCATGTGTCGGGAGTATGACTTCGCATCGCAACTGGTGGAAACGTTCGCTTCATACCATCGGCAGAGCTACGCCTGCAAGTCGGGGATGGGAGATGTGCTCATAGGGGCCACGCAGACGATCGCCGAGTACAACGGCATTGCGGATGCGCCACACGTCCGTGACAAGATCGTGGAGATGAACCACTTGAATGAGACGATCTACTGTTGCAGCCTGGCCTGTGCGTACGAGGGAGCCCCCGAACCTTCCGGTACGTACTACGTCAATTCTCTTATGGCGAATATCACTAAGCTGCACGTGACAAGAGTGCCATATGAGCTTGCCCGGATGGCGCATGAGATTGCGGGTGGCGCTGTGGTGACGGTGCCCTCTGAAAAGGACCTCAGGAATCCGCAGATCGGCCGCTTTGTCGAGAAATACATGAGGGGATCCCCGGACGCGCCCGCTGAGAACAGGATGCGGGTGCTGAGGCTTATCGAGAGCCTCACCATGGGCATGGGGGCCTCATGCTATCTTCCGGAATCCATGCACGGAGCAGGCTCCCCGCAGGCACAGAAGATCATGATCGCCAGGCAGGTGAACCTCGGGCTGAAACAGAAGGCTGCCGGGCGTCTGTGTGGCATCATATGATGCCACACAGAACCGATCAGTCGGTTCCGGTGACCTGATCGATGAGATGCAGAAGCGCAGCCCCGCGCTCGATGGAATCGTCATACTCGAACGCGAACTCCGGCGCATGCTTCATACGCAAGTTGGTAGACACTTCCTTCCGAATGAAGCCGGTGGCCGCGCGGAACCCTTCGATCGTCTGTGCCTGAGTCTCGGTATCTCCCATCACGCTGACATACACACGCACGTGTCTGAGGTCTTCAGTGATCGAAACCTCAGTTATGGAGATGAGATTCGAGAGGCGAGGATCGTTGAGGTCTTTCTCCAGCAGACGGCTGATTTCCTGTTGTATGGCCCGGTTGAGCCGCAGAGTTCTTCTTGACACGCCACCTCCCATTGCAGGTGCGCGCTTCTTTCACGCGTACGAAATTGTGCTAGCTCGTCTTCTCCCTGCGGTACAGTTCGATTACATCACCCACCTGAGTGTCTCCGAAAGGCTGGAGTCCGATGCCGCACTCGAGTCCTGCCGTCACCTCGTTGACGCTGTCCCTGAAACGGCGGATACTCACGATCTGTGGCTCGTTCACCACCTCGCCGCCACGCACGACACGTACTCGGTGTGCGCCTTTCCAGAGGCGCCCTTCGCGTACGAGGACCCCTGCCACTCGTCCCTGTTTTCCGGCGGGGAAGATAGCGCGGACCTCAGCGCGGCCTGCGAGAGTCTCAACGAATGCTGGCTTGAGCAATCCAGCGAGTGCCGCCTCGATGTCTTCCTCGAGGCGGTAGATGATGTCGTACCTCTGAATAGCCACACCCTCCTGCTCGGCAACTTGCTCGGCGCCTGGGGCGGACTTGGTGTTGAAAGCGATTACGATGCCCTTATGGGCGGCAGCGAGAAGCACATCGTTCTCAGTTACGGCGCCGCTGGCTGCGAGTACGACCTTTGGTCGCGCCTGTTCGCTACTGAGGCCTTCGATGCTGTTTCGTATGGGATCGATGCTGCCCTGGACATCGGTCTTGAGTACTATGCTCAGTTCCTTGATCTGTCCCTCACCGATCTGATTCGACAAAGTCGAAAGGCTCAACTGAGACCTGCCTGCCTCCTGCTGCCGCGCCTCGGCTGTACTGCGCGCTTCCTTGTCGTCGGCCATTGCAGTGAACAGCTCTCCGGCGAGTGGCACACCGGACAGACCCAGTACCTCAACTGGAGTCGACGGGCCCGCCAAGGCGATCCGTTCGCTCTTATCGTTGAACATGGCCTTGAGCTTGCCCCACGTCGAACCTGCAATAACCGTATCGCCAAGTTGAAGAGTGCCCTGTTGTACCAGGAGCGAAGCAACCGCTCCTCGCAACTTGTCCAGTCGTGCTTCAATCACGACGCCCTCAGCGGGTCCTGTCGGAACTGCCTTTAGATCGTTGACGTCGGCTACCAGAAACAGGTTTTCCAGCAACTCCGGTACGCCTTCACCGCTCTTGGCGGATATCGGCACGCACACTACATCGCCTCCCCATTCTTCAATGACCAGCCCCGCCTCTACAAGCTGTCGCTTCGTTCGCTCGACGTCTGCTTCGGGTCGGTCTACTTTGTTGATCGCCACCACTATCGGCACACCGGATGCCTTGGCATGGTCAATAGCTTCACGAGTCTGAGGCATGACACCATCGTCAGCTGCCACGACAAGGATCACTATATCCGTTGCGTGGGCCCCCCTGGCCCGCATCTCGGTGAATGCCCTGTGGCCCGGCGTATCCAGGAAGGTGATGAAACGGTCTTCGATGATCGCCTGATACGCTCCAATGTGCTGAGTGATCGCACCGGCCTCTCGGGCGGTGACATTCGTGTTACGGATAGTATCGAGAAGCGTCGTCTTGCCGTGATCGACGTGCCCCATCACAGTGACCACTGGGGGTCGCGTGACAAGGTTCTCTCCGTCCATGGACTTCCGCGATTTCTCGGCCCCCTGTTCCTTTCTGCGAACAACTTGAAAGCCCAGGTCCTGTGCGACACGTACAGCTGTCTCGAAGTCGATCACATCGTTGACGCTGGCCATCACTCCGCGTCTCATGAGTTGCTTGACGGTCTTAGCAATATCGACACTGAGAGTTTCGGACAGTTGCTTCACCGTCATTGAGCCACTGGTGTGGAACTCCACCTGTGTGGGGCGACCGGTGTCGGCCTTCCTTGGAGGTGGGGTCGACACCTCGGCCGCAGCCTCGGGTCGTTGCCGTGTCCGCCGTTTCTGCTGTGGCCGGGCTCTATTCCTGTTCGGTGAAAACTTTGCCATTAGTATCAGACTCCTGGAGTGAACTCATGTATTGTAGCAGAGCCGCCCTGCTCCCCGCGGTGAGCGTGGTGCGGAGGCGGTGTTCCAGCCGGTTACCCTTGAGTGCCTTGTTCCAACACTCGACATTGGGGCAGATATAGGCACCTCTGCCGCTGGAACGGCCCCCGCCGATGGTCAGTCCGGAGTCCGGATCCTGCACGATGCGTACGAGTGATTTCTGCTCTCTTCTTGTGCCGCATGCAACGCACATGCGCTGAGGCGCCTTCTTAAGGCGTGTCATCCGCATCCTCGCTGTAGGTGCGGCGCCTCTTCTTCTTGCCTCTGTCGCTCTTACCACCTCTTCTGCCGCCGGGAAGGATAACTTCTGCAAATCTGAGAACAGAGAGGGAATCCTTGCCGGAGTCCTCTTCAAATCTGAATACCTCGCTTGCGAGCAACTGCTCGAGGGTTTCGCCTTCCTCAGGCTGTTCTTCAGCTTTCTCTGCGGCACCGCCCGTGCCTATCTCCTGGACATCATGGCTCCTGTCTTCAGTCTCCCGGTCCCCGGCGACAGCCGGCGTTTCGGGCTCGGTATCGGCGGCTGGTTCAGGCGCCTCCACCTTGTCCGGCTGCTGCTCTTCAGCAGGGCTTTCGGGCGCTGCCTGTACTGTCTCAGCCGGCTGCGGAGGGGCATCTGCTTTCGCCGCAGCACGGGCCTCAACCATCTCAGCCTCTGCGGCTGAAGTGCTCTTGATATCTATTCTCCAGCCGGTGAGCTTCGCGGCAAGACGCGCATTCTGGCCGCCCCGGCCGATAGCCAGCGAGAGTTGCCTGTCCGGCACCACTACCATCGCAGTACGGGCATCCTCGTTCAGTGAAATATGAGCCACCTGTGACGGACTCAATGCGTTGGCTATGAACACGCGCGGATCAGGATCCCATTCCACGACGTCAACTTTTTCGCCGTTCAGATGATTAACGATGCTCTGGAGGCGAATACCTCTGGGGCCGAGACATGAACCGATTGGCTCCACCGACTCCTGTCTGCTGGAAACGGCTACCTTGCTTCTTTGTCCGGGGTCCCGAGCCACCGAGCGCACCTCTACAACGCCGCTATGCACTTCGGGAATTTCGATCTCAAAAAGGCGGCGCACCAGGTTGGGGTGAGAACGCGATAACATGACTCGAGCGTTGCGTCCTTCCTGGGTCGTCTGCAGCAGGTAGAAGCGAAGTTGCTGTCCCTGGTGGTAGCGCTCGTTAGGAAGTTGTTCGCTGCTTGGAAGGATCGCTTCGCGTCGCCCGATATTGACGTAGACAGCGTTCGGTTGGGCGAACTGGACGGTTCCCGTGACTACTTCTCCCTCTTTGCCCACGAACTGCTCGAAGGTAGCGTGGTGTTCAGCCTCTCTCAGACGCTGCAGTACCACCTGCCGCGCAATCTGCGCTGCAATGCGGCCAGCCTTTGCACCCTGAGGGGTTGCTTCTATCTCGATTGTGTCGCCCACAGCGACGTCCTTCCGCAGTTTGCGGGCCTCACCCAGCTCCATCTCCTGCTCTGGGTCGGTCACTTCTTCGACGACCGTCTTCAGAAGGTAGACATGGATCTCACCGCTGAACGTGTCAATCTTGACGGCTATATCCTGTTCCTCGGTGAACACCTCTTTCTTGTACGCAGATACCAGCGCCGCCTCGAGTGCCTCGAGAATGACCTCCTTGGGGAGGTGGCGCTCCGATGATAACTGGGCAATCGCCGACATGAACTCGGTCTTCATATGTCTATTATGCCTTATGTACCCACCAAATCTCTGGCAACAACAAAAAAGTGGGTTGAACCCACTTCTTGCACACGTATTCAGAGGAACAATACAACTATATCAGGAAAGATGGCATCGCGCAAGCACTGCCGGGCGGTTATCGATTCTGGTTTTCGCGCAGTCTGGTGGCTCAGCGAACGACGGGCTTTGACAACGGTCGTGCGTGGTGATACAGTGTACCGTCGCAGTCAGCTGCTAGGCATTGGTTTCTCTTCGAATCGTTAGCGCGGAGCCAGCTAGTTAGGGCTTGGGGGAGTGTGGAAGTGGACCCGCGGCATGACTAGCCGGCTCTTTTGATTGCCCAAGCATATAGCGAGGTGTGGTACGTATGCCGACCATCAATCAGCTTGTAAGAAAAGGAAGGAAGCAGCTTTCCACGAAGACGAAAGCTCCTGCACTCCACTACATCCAGAACGCGTCCAGGACGCGAAGTAAGTGGACCAAAGGCGCTCCGTTCAAGCGAGGGGTGTGCATCCAGGTGAAAACGGTAACACCGAAGAAGCCGAACTCGGCCCTTCGCAAAATAGCTCGCGTTCGGCTGACCAATCAGATGGAGGTGAATGCCTACATTCCCGGAGAGGGTCACAACCTGCAGGAACACTCGGTCGTCATGATTCGAGGCGGTAGAGTGAAGGACCTTCCCGGTATCCGCTACCACATTGTTCGCGGCGTCCTCGATACGCAGGGTGTCGCGAATCGCAAGCAGGGTAGAAGTCTATATGGCGCCAAGCGCCCGCAGTAGTTGCCGTCGAGGTGTGAGAACATGCCCAGAAGAGCAAAACGAGTAAAGAAGCACGTGATAGTGCCGGACTCCAAGTACGGTAGCGTCGATGTGTCGAAGTTCATCAACAGGATCATGTTGAAGGGCAAGAAGTCGACGGCAGAACGAATTGTATACGGGGCGATGGAGTTAGCGGCACAGCAGAGTGATGGCGACCCCGTCGAGGTGTTGACCAAGGCGATCGATAGCTCCACGCCGCTTATTCGCGTGAAGCCCCGACGCGTCGGTGGCGCGACATATCAGGTGCCTATGGAGGTAGACAAGCGTGTGGGGCGGGCACTGGCAATGCGGTGGCTGATACTGGCGGCGCGTGCGCGCAGCGGCAAGTCTATGCAGGATAAGCTGGCCGCCGAATTGACCGATGCCATCCAGGGCAGAGGGTCGGCTGTCAGGAGACGGGAAGAGATTCATCGAATGGCGGAGGCCAATAAGGCGTTAGTTCACTATCGCTGGTGACATGGCTGCAGTGAAGGCTGTTCAGGTAACCAAGAAGGAAGAAGCAATGACCCGCTCTATTGCCATGGAGAAGGTGCGTAACATTGGTATTATCGCGCATATCGACGCCGGTAAGACCACTGTAACTGAACGCATCCTTCATCACACCGGCCGGACTTACAAGATCGGCGGTGTGGACGAGGGCACGGCTGTCATGGACTGGATGGACCAGGAGCGTGAGCGGGGTATAACCATAATGGCTGCCGCGACGACGTGTCAATGGGACGATCATCGTATCAATATCATAGATACCCCCGGGCACGTGGACTTCACTGCGGAGGTGGAACGGAGCCTGCGTGTGCTGGACGGTGGTGTGGTTGTCCTCGATGCGGTGGCGGGGGTCGAGGCGCAGTCCGAGATGGTCTGGCGTCAGGCCGATCGCTATCGTGTCTCCCGGATCTGTTTCGTTAATAAGATGGATCGTGTTGGTGCCGATTTCTTCCGCACTATCTCGACCATAGAGTCCCGGCTTGGCGCAGTCGCCGTTCCTGTCCAGCTCCCGCTCGGCTGTGAGGCGAACTTCCGCGGGGTAATCGACCTGATTCAACAGAAGGCGCTCGTATTTCAGGATGACCTTCAGGCACCGCTTCGCGTTGAGGAAATACCCGATGCTGAGATTGAGGCAGTAGCGAAGTGGCGACAGCATCTCGTGGAGAGACTTGCTGAAAACGATGATGTGCTGCTGCTTCCGTACCTGGAGGGACAGGAGTTATCGGCTTCGGATATTCAGAATGCGCTGCGACGGGCCGTCGCAGCAAACAAGGTCGTTCCTGTGATGTGTGGCAGTGCTCTCAGGGGCAAGGGGATCATACCGCTCCTCAACGCCATTGTGGACTATCTTCCGTCCCCACTTGATGTGCCCCCGGTGGTTGGCCAGGATCCTACGGGAGAGAAGGAGATTCCGTGTTCCCCGAGCGATGATGAGCCGGTTGCTGCCCTCGCGTTCAAGGTCGTATCAGACCCGTTCATGGGGCGTCTGATCTACATGCGAGTTTACTCCGGCTGCATCCAGTCAGGCACGCAGTTGTTGAATACTGCCAAGGGCAAGCGTGAGCGTATTGGCCGCCTGTACCTTATGCACTCCAACCGTCGTGAGGAGTTAACAGTGGCTGAAGCCGGCAGCATCGTTGCTGCAGTCGGTCTGCGCGGCACCTCAACCGGCGATACGCTCTGCAGTCCCGCCCGACCGGTCGTGTTCGAGTCCATACGATTCGCTGAGCCGGTGTTGTCAATGGCTATTGAGCCAAGAGCAAAGGCCGACGCCGAGAAGCTGGAGGACGTGCTGGGCAAGCTCGTTGACGAGGATCCGAGCTTCAAAGTTCGACAGGATTCCGAAACTGGCCAGGCGCTCATCATGGGCATGGGTGAGCTCCACCTGGAAGTGATGGTGGAGCGCATGGCGCGTGAGTTCAGCATACGGGTCAACGTTGGTAAACCCCGTGTGGCCTATCGCGAGGCTATTACGCGTGAGGTCGAGTCCGAGGGCAGATTCGTTCGCCAGACAGGTGGCCGGGGGCAATTCGGTCACGTGTGGCTCAAACTGGCGCCGGGAGAGCGTGGCGATGGCTTCAAGTTCGTGGATGCCATCAAGGGCGGTGTTGTTCCTCGTGAATACATATCCGTCATTCAGTCGGGTGCTCGCGAGGCTCTCGAAACTGGCGGACCAGCCGGGTATCCGGTGGTGGATGTAACGGTAACCGCATTTGATGGTAGCTATCATGAGGTTGATTCCTCGGAGCTCGCATTCAAGATAGCCAGCTCTATGGCAGTTAAGAACGGTTTGCCGAAGGCGAAGCCAGTGCTGCTGGAACCTATCATGAAGCTGGAGATCACCACCCCGTCGCAGTTCACCGGCGAGATGATTGGCGACCTGAACGCCCGGAGGGCCAGGATAGAGCGAATTGATACGCAGGGTGACTCAACCATTATCGGGTGTCATATACCTCTTGGTGAGACGTTCGGAATTGCCACGGCGTTGCGCTCGTTGAGCCAGGGAAGGGTTACTCATACCATGGAGTTCTTCCGCTATGAACAGGTCCCGGCAAGCGTTGCCGAACAGTTAACAAAGAGCTAGGACAAGAGGGCAGGAATCATCGTGATGACCAGTCAGAAGGTACGTGTAAAGGTGAAAGGCTTTGATCATCGACTTGTCGACCAGGCGGTACGACAGATAATCGAGGCGGTTGAGAGCGCAGGCGGAATCGTAGTTGGCCCTGTGCCTCTACCGACTAGGATTGAGAAATTCTGCGTGACCCGCTCGTCGAATATAGATAAGGACAGCCGCGAGCAGTTTGAGATACGTACCCACAAGAGGCTTATCGACATACAGGAGCCGACCGCCAAGGCGATCGATGCGCTGACTCAGATCAACGTCGCGTCGGGTGTCGAGATAGATATCAAGCTGTAAGTACGCGAGTGAGGAGCATCCCGTGCGTGGCATCATTGGCAAGAAGATTGGTATGACACAACTGTTCCTGGAGAACGGTGAGTGTGTCGCTGCAACTGCTATTGAGGCAGGTCCTTGTACTGTCATTCAGGTAAAGACCCGGGTGAAGGACGGGTATGAAGCGGTGCAGCTGGGGTTTGGTAATTCGAAGCGACTGAACAGGGCGGAGAAAGGTCATCTGCGGGGATTCGGAGATCACTCGCACCTTCACGAATTCCGCTCTCCTGCGGATGGAGCTGAAGTCGGCCAGAAGGTGGACGTCGGTATCCTTCAGCCCGGCGATTTGCTTAAGGTGACGGGCCGCTCCAAGGGCAAGGGCTTCGCGGGTGGCGTGAAACGCTATCACTTTCGTGGTGGTCCCAAGACGCATGGTCAGTCTGATCGCCATCGAGCCCCCGGATCGGTGGGAGGCGGAACCTTTCCCGGTCGGGTCCTGAAAGGAAAGAGGATGGCCGGCCACATGGGAAATGAGCGTGTGACGGCATTGAATCTCAAGGTATTGAGCGTCGACACCGATCGTAACCTGCTACTGGTCCGTGGCGCGGTGCCTGGCGCTAACGGTGGCGTTGTCATCGTGGAAAAGGTGGGTGAGTAACGTGAAGATTCCTGTACATAATCTCAAAGGAGAGTCAGTCGGCGAAGTGGATGTCGAGGATGGTGTCTTTGATGTCCCGTTCCGTCCGGCTGTAGTTCACCAGGCTGTCACGTGTCTGCTTGCCAACAGGAGACAGGGAACGGTTGCGACCAAGACCCGCGGCGAAGTCTCCGGCAGTAATCGCAAGCTGTATTCCCAGAAAGGCACAGGACGGGCGCGTCGTGGCTCCATCAAGTCGCCTCTGCTGCGAGGTGGTGGCATTGTATTCGGGCCATCGCCGCGGTCTTACCGCCAGCGATTGCCGAAGAAGATGCGCCGATTGGCCTTGCTGTGTGCGCTGTCCGAAAAGACTCGCGAGGGTGCGTTGTGGGTGATCGACAGTCTTGAAATGGAGAGGCCGAAGACTAAGGATATGGCGAACCTCGTGGCAAATGCCGGGAAGCCTTCGTCAACCCTCATCCTCGTGCCGGAGTCTCAGCCTGCACTTGCGCTGTCAGCAGAGAATATTCGCGGTGTGAAGGTAAGGCCGTGCTCCATTTTGAACACACTTGATGTGATGTCAGCCCAGAAACTGATCGCGACAGTTGCGGCGCTCCGCAGAATCGAGGAGATATGGGGCGGCAACGGGAGTTCCGATGAATCTGCATGATATTATTCGGCGGCCATTGATTACCGAAAAGGCGGCTGACCTTCAGGCACAGGACAAGTATGTGTTTGAGGTTGCCCGCACTGCCAACAAGGTACAGGTCAAGAGTGCTGTCGAAAAGGCGTTCAACGTCAAGGTTGTTGACGTGAATGTCATCACAATACCAGGAAAGATGCGACGCAGCGGGCGGCGCTTCGTACCCACTTCTTCGTGGAAGAAGGCTATCGTCAAACTCAAGCACGGCGACACAATCACATACTTCGAGGGTGTTTAATGGGATCAGTACTCAAGTGGCGCAGGAAGAAGATCAGGAAGCACCAGCACAAGAAGCTGCTGAAGAAGACGCGATGGCAGCGACGGCATGGATAATCCAGGGTGGTGACGACCCTGAGACGCATTAGAGGAAACGGTATTCATGGCTCTCAAGAAATTTAAGCCAACATCTGCCGGCAGGAGAGGCAAGGTAGCGGTCGTATCGGAGGAATTAACCAAGACTCCTCCCACGAAATCGCTGCTGGAGCCGCTCAAGAAACATTCAGGCCGCAACAATCGCGGCGTGGTCACGGTCCGGCATCGTGGCGGTGGAAGTAAGCGCAAACTGCGCATCATTGACTTCAAGAGGAATAAGCCTGGTGTGCCGGGCAAGGTTGCCAGTGTCGAGTATGATCCCAATCGCACGGCCCGGATCGCGCTGATCAACTACGCGGACGGTGACAAGCGATACATCCTGGCACCGCTTGGCCTCAAACCGGGTGATACAGTTGTGGCGGGACGCGATGCGCCCATTAAGGCGGGCAATGCTTTGCCCCTCGGGGCTATCCCCATCGGAACACAGTTGCACAACCTTGAGTTTGTGCCGGGCAAAGGCGGGCAGATTGTGCACAGCGCGGGAGCTTCCGCTCAGCTTATGAGTCGCGAAGGAAATTACGTGGTGGTGCGATTGCCGTCTCAGGAGTTGCGACGGATCCATTGCGAATGTATGGCGACTGTCGGACAGCTTGGTAACATCGACCACAAGAATGTGAAACTGGGAAAGGCCGGTGCCAGCAGGTGGCGAGGCAGGCGACCGGCTGTGAGGGGCTCGGCGATGACACCCAGGGATCACCCGCACGGGGGTGGTGAAGGGCGTGCTCCTCTGGGCATGCCGCCCAAGACACCATGGGGCAAGCCCGCTCTTGGTGGCAGGACTCGCCGGAGGACGGTTTCCGATCGCTTCATAATCAGGCGGAGAAAGTAGTATGTCAAGATCACTGAAGAAGGGTCCTTACTGTCACCCGAAGCTCGAGAAGAAGATAGACGCGCTGAATAAGGTCGGCCAGAAGAGTATCATCAAGACATGGGCGCGGTCATCGACCGTACTTCCCTCCATGATTGGGCATACGCTGGCGGTTCATAACGGCAGAAAGCACGTGCCCATATTCATCACTGAAAACATGGTGGGACATAAGCTGGGAGAATTCGTGCCTACGTACACTTTCAGAGGCCACGTAGTTAAGAGCAAGAAACGGTAGGATACTGAGTAATAATGAACGTGAAGGTCGTAGCTAAAGACATCGGATTGCCGCCCCGAAAGGTGAGGCGCATTGTGGACATGGTGCGAGGCATGAGAGTGGAAGAGGCCCTGTCGGTACTGCAGTTTATGCCGAGCCCCGGCGCCCGTGCGGTTGCCAAGGTCATCAGATCGGCAGCTGCTAACGCCGAGAATAATCATCAGACACCTGCTCAGGCTTTGCGCATCTCATCTATTTATGCTGATGAGGGGCGGACTCTGAAGAGGTATCGACCTCAGTCAAGGGGCAGGATCAGCCCCATTCTGAAGCGGTCGAGCCACGTCACCGTGCAGGTTGAGGAGGCCTAGAGTTGGGTCAGAAAGTTCATCCCGTTGGATTCAGACTTGGAATTACCAAAGAGTGGCAGGGCAGGTGGTATGCCGGCAAGGATTACGCCAAGATGCTGCACCAGGACCTGCAACTGCGGAAGGTGCTTGATCGACGTGCACGTGAATGCGGCATTGCCCGCGTTGATATCGAGAGAACCGGCAGCGAGATATTCGTAACGGCATACTCGGCTCGGCCCGGTATTCTCATCGGGCGCGGTGGCCAGAATGTCGAATTGCTCCGCAAGGAACTGGAGTCCGTTGCCAATGACCGTGTCCGCCTCACCATTCGAGAGGTGGATCATCCGGAACTGGTGGCCAAGCTCGTTGCGTTCAACATTGCGGAGAGACTCGAGGCTCGTGTGCCGTATCGCCGCGTCATGAAGCAGGCATCTTTCCGTACTATGCAGGCCGGCGCGCAGGGCATCAAGATCCAGGTGGGTGGACGACTGGGCGGTGCCGAGATCGCTCGATCACAGACAGTTCACGAGGGCAGGATGCCCTTGCATACCCTGAGGGCGGACATAGACTATGGTTTTGCCGAAGCCCGCACCCTGATGGGGCGCATCGGTGTGAAAGTCTGGGTCTACCGCGGGGAGATCCTGCCTGAGGCGAGGAGGCGAAGTGTTACAACCGAAACGAGTGAAGTATCGTAAAGTCCAGCGTGGGCGAAGAACCGGCTCCGCGCACAGTGGCAACACTGTTGCGTTCGGCGAATACGGACTTTGCGCTGATGGAAACGCCTGGATTACTGCCAGGCAGATCGAAGCGACACGGCGTGTATTCGTGCGCTTTCTGCGAAACCAGGGAAAGCTCTGGATCAGGGTGTTTCCCGACAAGTCGATAACCAGGAAACCGGCCGAGACAAGGCAGGGTGGTGGTAAGGGTGCGCCGGATGAGTGGGTGGCCGTTGTCAAGCGTGGACGGGTGATGTTCGAGTTGTCCGGGATTAGCGAAGACGTTGCTAAGCGGGCTGTTCGACTGGCATCACACAAGTTGCCGATCGGCACGAAGTTCGTGACGAGAGAGGTGGCAAAGGTTGAAGACTGAAGAGATTCGCATGCTATCCGATGCGGAGATACGAAAGAAGCTCGACGAGTCGGACCGGGAACTGGTTAACCTGAGTATCAGGGTTGCCAGCAGGCAGCTCGTGAACCATCGTGAACTCATGAAGGTGAAGCGGCGCATGGCCCGACTGAAGACTATTCTTAGAGAGAGAGAACTGGGGATCAGGTGAACGCCATGGCCAAGAAGGACACAATCAAGGGCAGAGTGGTGAGCAACAGGATGGACAAGACGGTGGTCGTCGCCGTCGATACAGTAGGCCGGCACCCATTGTACAAGAAGGCGATTCGCCGCATACGGAAGTACATGGCTCACGATGAGGCCAGCGTGTGCAACGTGGGTGATACTGTTGAGATTATCGAGGTTCGTCCTCTGTCCAGGCACAAGCGGTGGTGTGTGGTGAACCGCGTGGAGGGACAGGATGCCGGCATGACGTCCGGTGAAGGCGGTACAGAATGATTCAGACAGAGACACGATTGAAGGTTGCTGACAACACCGGCGCAAAGGTCGTGATGTGCATCAACATACCCGGTGGAAGCCGCCGACGCTATGCGCATGTGGGCGATATCATTGTTGCCACCGTGAAGCAGGCCATGCCACATGGAGCGGTTAAGAAGGGAGATGTCATCAAGGCGGTAATCGTCCGTGAGGCGCGACCCTTCAGACGCGCAAACGGCACTTACGTGCGGTTTGATGAAAACGCTGTCGTGGTGCTGGGCGACAAGAACAACCCTAAGGGGAGTCGTGTATTTGGCCCGGTGGCGCGGGAGTTGCGCGACAAGGCGTTTACGAAGATCATTTCGCTGGCTCCGGAGGTGGTCTGAAGTGAGAATCAGGAAGAATGACACCGTACTCGTGATCTCCGGGAAGGATCGCGGCAAGAAGGGGAAGGTACGCCGGGCGATGCCGAAGGGCGAGCGCGTGTACGTTGAAGGGTTGAATATGATCAAGCGGCATTCGCGTGCACGACGCGCCGCGAGACAGGCCGGAATTGTGGAACTCGAGGCGCCTATTCACGTGTCGAATGTCAAGCTGGTGTGCGAGAAGTGCAAGAAGCCGACACGGGTCGGAATCAAGACTCTTGAAGACGGCCGTAAGATGCGGTACTGCCGCGCATGCCAGGAACCGATTGACTGAGGAGAGCGACCATCATGCTTGGTGCAAGAGAGAGATACCAGAAGGAAGTCCTCCCCGAGTTGAAGAATCGACTCGGCTATGAGAACGTGATGGAGCTTCCTCGAATACAGAAGATCGTGGTCGGAATTGGGCTTGGTGAGGCGATTCACAACGCCAAGGCGCTGGAATCTGCCGAGAAGGATCTTGCCACTATCACCGGGCAGAAGCCGGTTGTGACTCATGCTCGCCGGTCGATCGCTGCCTTCAAGCTCAGGGCGGGAATGCCCATAGGAATGATGGTCACGCTGCGCGGAAAGCGCATGTGGGACTTCTTTGACCGACTCGTTGGCATCGTGCTTCCCCGCATTCGTGACTTCCGAGGGGTTTCAGCGAATGCCTTCGATGGGCGTGGAAACTACAGCCTCGGATTAAAGGAACAGATCATGTTCCCCGAGATTGACTATGACAAGATCGAGAAGATACGTGGGTTGCAGGTGACCATCGTGACCAGCGCGAAGCGGGATGACGAGGCGAGGATCCTGCTGAAGCTCATGGGAATGCCGCTCGTGGGAGACTAGTTATGGCGAAGAAATCCAAAGTAGCAAAGTCGAATCGACCGCCCAAGTTCGCGGTGCAGTCGCATAACCGGTGCCGCCGTTGTGGGAGGCCGCGCGGCTTCATCCGAAAGTTCGGGCTGTGTCGTATTTGCTTCAGGGAACTGGCAGTGCTTGGCTATATCCCTGGGGTGAGGAAGTCGAGTTGGTAGGAGTGCGCACGATGGTTAACGACCCCATTGCCGATATGCTCACGAGAATCAGGAACGCTGTGATGGTCGGCCACGAGAGTGTGCTTGTTCCTCACTCGCGGGTTAAGGTGGCTGTAGCGAAGATCCTCAAAGAGGAGAATTTCATTGACGACTACGAGATCGTGAAGGCGAAACCTCAGCAGATGATCAAACTGCAATTGAGGTACGTGGACAAACAGCCGGTGGTCCTCGGCCTTGAACGGGTAAGTCGCCCCGGACTGCGTGTCTATGCGGGGAAGGCTGAGATACCAAGGGTGTACGGAGGTCTCGGAGTCGCCATCATATCAACATCTCAGGGAATCATGACTGGAAAGCAGGCGTGGCGCAAGAAGCTCGGAGGCGAGGTTCTGTGCTACGTCTGGTAGGTCGAATGCGGGGTAACAGGTAAATGTCTCGAATTGGACGAATGCCGATACAAGTGCCTGGGGATGTCCAGGTTTCGATATCTGAGGACAATGTGGTGGCCGTCAGTGGGCCGCGCGGCAAGCTGAGTCGGTCCTTGAATCGTGACATGCGTATCACGTTGAGGGATGGCTTACTTACCGTTGTGCGACCCACGGATAACCGGGTGCACCGGTCGATGCACGGCCTGACACGCACTCTTCTCGCCAATATGGTGCAAGGCGTGAGTGGTGGATTCGAGCGGGTATTGGAGGTCAATGGCGTGGGTTACCGCGTGCAGAAGACCGGCAATGACCTCGTCCTCCAGGTTGGCTACAGCAGTCCGGTGCAATTCTCACTGCCCGAAGGTGTCGATGCAGTGGTGGAAGGGACAAATCGTATCCGCCTGTCTGGGCATGATAAGGAAGTCGTTGGCCAGACAGCTGCGCGCATTCGGGCAGTCAGAGTATGTGACCGGTATAAGGGCAAGGGCATCAAATACGCTGAGGAAAAGCTGCGACTGAAGCCTGGCAAGGCAGGCAAGGTCACAAAAGGATAGTGTGACATGGCGAGGAATAACCCTACTGTGATGCGGAAGATTCGACACCAGCGCGTGCGTCGCAAGATCCATGGGACTGCCGCCCGCCCGCGGCTTGCCGTATACAGGAGTCTCCAGCATATCTATGCCCAGGTAATCGATGATGATCGTCAACACACGATGGTCTCGGCAAGCACCCTTGACGCGGGTGTCATCGGTGAGGGAGATAAGAACTCCAAAACCGATGCGGCCAGGCGCGTGGGTGAACTCGTCGCCCAGCGGGCATTGGACCAAGGCGTGAAGCAGGTAGTATTCGACCGTGGCGGCTTCATGTACCACGGTCGTGTGCGTGCGCTGGCCGATGAAGCGCGAAAAGCTGGACTCGTGTTCTAGATGACCGTCACAGCGCAATCTAAAAGAGTAAAGGGTATCTCGTTATGAAGGCAGTTACTAAGACAAGTACCGGATTTGAGAGGATCGACTCCTCAGACCTGCAATTGGAAGAGAAACTAATGACAGTCGATCGCGTCACCAAGGTAGTGAAAGGTGGTCGACGGCTTCGCTTCAGGGCCTTGATGGTTGTGGGCGACAGTAACGGTCATGTGGGCGTGGGTCTGGCCAAGGCCACGGGCGTACCCGAGGCCATTCGTAAGGCTGGGGCCATGGGGCGTAAGCAACTTGTCAGTGTGCCCATCGTGAATGAAACGATCCCGCACGAGGCACTGGCAAAGTATGGCTCGTCTGTGGTTCTCATCAAGCCTGCAGCGCAGGGTCGTGGCATGATCGCAAGCAATACGGTGCGAACGGTGCTGGAGCTGGCAGGTATTCGCAATGTGGTGAGCAAGTCGCTCGGCAGTCAGAACCGGATCAATGTAGCGCGCGCCACTGTTCTTGCACTGAGGTCGCTCAGACTCGCAGAACAGGTGTCCGAGCAGCGTGTAGCGGGAAAGAGTACTTCGCATTCGGAGGCCACTGATGCAACTGAATGAATTGGGTCCTGCAGAGGGCTCTAAACGCCGAACTCGTCGAGTTGGCAGGGGCGACGGTAGCGGCCGCGGCACATACTCCGGTCGTGGAATGAAAGGCCAGAAGGGTCACCACAAGGGAGTCCGCCTTGGCTTTGAGGGAGGACAGTTGCCTCTGATCAAGCGGCTGCCGCGTAAGCGCGGGTTCACCAACGTGTTCAAGATCGAATTCAACGTCGTGAACGTTTCCGCACTGAATGCCTTCCCGGAAGGCGCTGAAGTGACGCCCCAACATATGAAAGATGCCGGCCTTATTCGCTCTCTCGATCGCCCCACCAAGGTCTTGGGGCACGGTGAACTCGAGAAGAGCCTCACCGTTCAGGCGGAGCGCTTCTCCGCCACAGCCGAAGAGAAGATCAGAGCCGCGCAAGGAACGGTGAGGAAGGCGTAGTATGCAGCAGAAAGAGGGTCAGCCACGTCTTATTCAGGCAATGCGGGACGCGTTCTCGCTGCCGGACCTCAGGCAGAGGATTCTGTTCACATTTGGAATACTCGTTGCTTTTCGGTTCCTGGTTCACGTGCCTTTGCCAGGCGTGGATCCCCGCGCATTGAGTGAATTCTTCGATCAACATGCGCTGCTGGGAATGCTTGACCTGTTCAGCGGGGGCGCAATGCGGAATTTCAGCATTGCCGCCATGGGCGTCTATCCATACATCACCGCCTCCATTATCATGCAATTGCTTGTCCCGGTCATCCCGAGACTGCAGGCGATTTCACAGCAGGGCGAGGCCGGACAGCGGCAAATCAACCGCATCACCCATTTCCTGGCGGTTCCGATGGCAGGACTGCAAGGCTACTCGCAGATTGCGTTGCTGACCAGTCAGAATGTCATCGCTCATCCTGATGGCCTGACGACTGCAACTATCATATTGTCGATTACTGCAGGGACGATGTTTCTGGTCTGGATGGGGGAGCTCATCACGGAGCGCGGCATCGGTAATGGAATCTCCATTATTATCTTTGGGGGCATTGTCGCGTCGCTCGTCGAGTCCGTGGGACGGATCGGGTTTGCTTTTCAGGAGAATCCCATTGGAACGATCGCGTTTGCCATCTTTGGCGTAGCTATCCTGATGATTATCGTGCTCTTCATCGAGGCACATCGCAGGATTCCCGTTCAGTATGCGAAAAGCACCTTCCGAGGCGGCCGCATGTATCGCCAGTCGGGATCGACGTATATACCGCTTCGCGTGAACACAGCCGGTATGATCCCGCTGATCTTCGCGATTGCAATGATGCAGATGCCACGTTTGATCGCGAGCTACTTCGTGAACCCACAATCGCCCGGTTTCTGGGATTCGGTGTACAACGCGTTCGATCCATTACTTGGACTCCCTGGTGGGTTGCTCTACTGGGGTGTGTATTTCCTTCTGGTCTTCGGGTTCACCTTCTTCTATACGATGGTGATATTTGAGCAGATGAATCTCCCGCGTACCCTGCAGCAGCAGGGGGGGTTCATTCCCGGAGTACGTCCAGGGAAATCGACTTCGGATTACCTCACCGGTGTGAGCAGGCGGCTTACTTTTGGCGGAGCTTCGTTCCTCGCACTGGTGGCCATCTCTCCGTTCGTAGCTCGCCTGGTCACAGGGGTGACACTGCTTGAGATTCAGAGCACTGCCGTACTTATCGCGGTCGGTGTCGCGCTCGATACCATGAAACAACTGGAGTCACAGTTGACCATGCGACGCTATGATGGATTCCTGAAGTAGGGGGACAATGATGAATGTCGTTTTGCTGGGAGCACCGGGTGCAGGAAAGGGAACTCAGGCAGCTGTCCTGACGAAGCAGCTGGGCGTCGTTCACGTCGCCTCAGGCGATCTCTTTCGCAAAGCGCTTTCCGAGAACACCGAGCTGGGTCTCCTGGCGAAGTCCTACATGGAGAAGGGAGACCTCGTCCCGGATGAGGTGACCATTGAGATGGTCCTCGAGAGGATCCGACAACCCGATTGTGCACCTGGCGTCCTATTTGATGGATTCCCGCGCACGCTGAGCCAGGCGCAGGCGCTGGACGAGAAGCTGGACGGCGAGGGCAAGAGGATCGACAGGGCGGTCTATATTGAAGTGCCTGAGGAGGAGCTGGTTAAGAGGCTCAGCGGGCGGTGGATATGCCGTGAGTGTCAGACACCCTACCACTCTGAGAGTTCTCCTCCGAAGGTCGCCGGAAAGTGTGATGTGTGTGGGGGCGAGCTGTATCAGCGAGCAGATGATACGGAAGAAACAGTGCGTGAGCGGCTCAAGGTGTTCTTCTCGCAGACTTTGCCCATCGTGGAATACTACGAAAAGCAGGGGAAGCTGCTGCGGGTTGATGGCGACAGGGACATCGAGGAGGTGTCGGCAGCGATTGCCCGCCTGCTTGAGGCGGGGAACGCTTGATTGTAGTGAAGTCGCCCGAAGAGATCGAGGCGATGCGTGAGTGCGGCGGCATCCTTAGAGAGTTGCTGACACTTGTGCAGAATGAGGTGCATGCCGGAGTCAGTACACGCGCAATCGACAGGTTCGTGGAGGACGAGATGAGGCGGCGAAGAGTCGTTGCATCGTTCAAAGGGTACCATGGCTTTCCGGCGAGTGTGTGTGTCTCGATCAATGATGAAGTGGTCCATGGCATCCCGGGAGGCCGGGTTATCCGAAATGGCGATATTGTGTCGCTTGACCTTGGTGTTTACCATAGGGGATTCCACACTGATGCTGCGGTTACCCTTGGTGTTGGCACGATAGTCGGTCAATCTGCTAGTCTGATTGAGGTTACGCGTCGTGCCCTTGTCGAGGGTGTGGCGCAGGCGCGAGCCGGTAATCGCGTGGGCGATATCTCACGCGCCATACAGGAGTGCGTCGAAGATGGCGGTTTCTCCGTGATTCGGGAGTATACGGGACACGGCGTCGGTCGTGAATTGCATGAAGAGCCTCAGGTCCCGAATTTTGAGGGCGACGGAAATGGCCCGCTGCTCCGGGCAGGTATGACATTGGCGATTGAGCCCATGGTCACGGCCGGACACTGGCGCACAAGGGTTGGTAGCAATGGGTGGACTGTGCTGACCGCGGATGGCAGTGTCTCTGCTCATTTCGAGCACAGCATAGTCGTTACCGAAGGCGAACCGTTGGTGTTCGCGTAGGTTGTAACGTATGGCGAAGAAAGAAAAGATCGAAGTCGAGGGCAAGGTCACCATCTGTCTGCCGAACACGATGTTTCGGGTGGAGTTACCGAATGGTCATGTCGTGCTGGCGCATATCTCTGGGAAGATGCGGAAGCACTACATCAAGATACTTCCTGGAGACCGCGTGCTCGTGGAGTTGTCTCCGTATGACCTGTCCCGAGGCCGGATCACATACCGGCTGAAGTAGCGCCGTGCTTTGACACGTACGCGCTAATCACGTATTATAGTAAGGTTTGTGTATGGTGAACCGATATGAGAGTTAGTTCGTCTGTTAAACGACGTTGCCACAAGTGTAAGATAGTCCGCCGCCGAGGCGTGGTGCTGGTTATGTGTGAGAACCCCAAGCATAAGCAGAGGCAGGGCTAGTTCTTTCTGTTGACTGAGCCTTTCTGAGGAGCTTTGAGTTATGGCCCGTATTGCTGGTGTTGATCTGCCGAGGGATAAGCGTATCGTTATCGGACTGCAGTACATCTACGGCATCGGTCCGACTGCGGCCAAGAAGCTGCTGAAGACTGCCGATGTTGACGAAGACGTGAAGGTTAAGGACCTCAGTGAGGAACAAACCACACGAATACGCAATGTACTTGATGCAGACTACAAGGTGGAGGGTGACCTGCGTCGCGAGGTTCAATTCAATGTGAAGCGGCTTATCGACATCGGGTGTGTGCGTGGTTTGCGGCATAAGCGGAGCCTTCCGGTTCGGGGTCAGCGCACGCGCACGAATGCGCGAACGCGACGTGGTACGCGGAAGACGGTTGCGGGCAGGGGTCAGCGTCGTGGCGGCAAGAAGTAGCGACTAGTATTTGATTAATTGGCAAGCGTGAGGAAACATGGCGAAGAAGGCAACTAAGGGACGAACCAGAAGACGAGTGCGTCGAAATGTGGCTGAAGGTAAGGCCTTCATACAGTCCACATTCAATAACACCATCGTCACCATCACCGACCCATCCGGCGCGGTGATCGCGTGGGGTAGTTCCGGCAAGGCCGGTTTTAAGGGATCGCGAAAGGGAACTCCGTACGCAGCGCAGTTGGCGGCGCAGGATGCCGCCCGCCAGGCTCAGAATGACGGCATGCGGCGCGTAGAGGTCTACGTCAAGGGCCCGGGTGGTGGTCGCGAAGCCGCGATCAGATCGCTGCAGGGCGCAGGTCTTATGGTGACCAGCATTCGTGATGTGACGCCGATTCCTCACGATGGCTGTCGGCCTCGCGGCAGGAGGAGAGTGTAGTCTATGGCGCGGTATACTGGCCCACGATGTGAATTGTGTCGCTACATTGGCGACAAGCTTATGCTGAAGGGCGATAAGTGCACCAGTCCGAAGTGCGTGTTTGAGCGCAGAGGGAACGTGCCTCCCGGTGGAAGACCGAAGATGCGTCGCCGAATATCCGATCGCGGCATGCAGCTTCGTGAGAAGCAGAAGGTGCGTTTCAGCTACGGTGTGCTGGAGGCGCAGTTCCGCAGGTTTTTCGGCGAAGCTAAACGGCGTCCGGGCATGACCAGCGATAATCTGATGATCCTGCTGGAGAGACGCCTCGACAACGTCGTGTATCGGCTCGGGTTTGGCGATTCGCGCGCGCAGGCCCGACAGATTGTTCGTCACGGTCATATCAGAGTGAATGACCGGCGTGTAAACATTCCCTCGTATCTGGTGGAAGCCGGAGACGTTATCAGCTGGCGCCCTCAGAGTTCCAAGACCACCCTCTACAAGGTCGTTGCCGAGCGGGTGGAAGCTCGCAATGTGCCGACCTGGTTGAAGCTCGATGAGCAGCAAATGAAGGGGACGGTGGCAGGACTGCCGACAACGGAGGACGTTGATAGCGGTCTGAGCGGCAAGGCTGTCGTTGAGTACTACTCCAGGTAGCGAGAGGGAGGATGTGCAGTGAGTGAGATATCCGTTCCTGTCGTAACGTGTGTTCAGACAACCGGGTCCTATGGTCGATTCGCGGCGGAGCCGCTGGAAATCGGCTTTGGCGTGACCCTCGGCAACGCTATGCGGCGCGTTCTGCTGAGTTCGTTGCCCGGGGCTGCAGTTACCTGGATCAAGATAGAAGGCGTGCAGCACGAGTTCTCGACCATTCCTCACGTGCGTGAGGATGTCATGGAGTTCCTGCTGAACGTCAAGGAACTCAGGCTGAAGTCCTTGACGCGCACCGAGGGCAAGCTGTTCCTCGATGTCGAGGGCGAGGGTCCTGTGTCTGCGGCTGATATACGCGCTACGGGCGATTTTGAGATTGTGAATCCTGACCTGCCCCTCGCAAGCCTGGATTCCGCCGAGGCGAAACTCCACGTGGAATTCAACGTTGAGCTGGGCAGAGGATATGTTCCGGCGTTGTCGGCGGATGGACTTCCGGTTGGAGCTTTGCCGGTGGATGCCGTCTTCTCCCCCGTTCGAAAGGCGAACTTCGCCGTAGAACCGATTAATCCAGGGGAAGAGAGGAGCCCGGAGCGTCTCATCCTGGAGGTGTGGACGGACGGCACCATCACGCCATGGGAAGCCATGACGCAGAGCGCGCACATCCTGATGCAGCAATTTGCGGCATTCAGGGGCATAGAATCGTCGACGACTGAGCAGGCTCGTGCGGCGTCGGGCATCAGCATCCCTCCCGAGCAGTACGATACGCCGCTTGCCGACATTGGCCTATCGACACGCGCGCACAACAGTCTGCGTCGCGGCGGTATCATGACGCTCGGACAACTGATTGAGAAGACCCGTGAAGGTCTGCCACCGCTGCCAGGTTTTGGCGACAAGTCCCAGGTTGAGGTAGTAGAGCTGCTGAACAGCCTTGGCTACCCCATACCTGACAAGACAAAGGGGAAGTCGAAGTGAGACACCGAGTTTCAGGGAGAAAACTGGGTAGGCCTACCGAGCACCGGATGGCCTTGTACCGCAATCAGGTGGGCGAACTCATCGATCACGAAAAGATCGTCACGACGATTGCAAGAGCGAAAGAGGTTAAGAGCCTGACCGAGCGTGTTATTACGCTGGGCAAGGCTGGTGATCTGGCTGCGCGGCGCCGTGCCATCGCATTTCTACCTCAGGAGCGTTTGGCGAAGAAGGTATTCGACGATCTCGCACGACGCTACGCCCAGCGCGATGGTGGTTACGTTCGACTCATCCGCATCGGGCCACGTCGTGGAGATGCGGCTGAGATGGCCCAGCTTGAGTTGGTTGAATAGGTGGGAAGTTACAAGATCGCACTACTGATCGAATATGACGGTACCGGGTTCAGTGGGTACCAGTTGCAGGGGGAAGGTCGTACAGTCCAGGGAGAATTGGAAGGGGCTTTGAAGAAGTTGTCGGGCGCGGCGGTTAGAGTGTATGCGGCTAGCCGGACCGATGCCGGGGTACACGCCTGCGGACAGGTTGTCAGCTTCTGGATTAGGGAAGAATTGGCCCCAACAGTAGTGGTCAGAGGTTTGAATCATTTCGTGGCGGAAGACATTGCGGTCAGAGGGGCATGTGTGATCGATGGCGATTTCGATGTGCGGCGGAGGGCCGTGTCGAGAACCTATCGCTATGTGATCACTCGCGCGGCAACGAGATCGCCGCTTCGCGAACGCTTCAGTCTTCATGTGAGGGAGTCGCTCGACGTGCCGGCAATGCGAAGTGCCGTTCGTTTACTGCAGGGTATGCATGATTTTGCGTCGTTCGCTACGTCGCTTGAAGATGGCGAACCTACGGTGCGCACCGTATATGAGGCGCGTATAGTTGAGATCGGCGATGACACCGTCGTGATCAGTATGTGCGCGAACGCTTTCCTTCGGCACCAGGTTCGGAATACCGTCGGCCAGTTGCTGCGTGTAGGGCTCGGGAAGTGTTCTGTGGATCGATTTGTCGAGTTGATGTCGCGTCCGTGCAAAGGTGCCGCAGGTCCTGCGGCTCCATCGCATGGGTTGTCTCTTATGCAGGTACGGTATCAGCCCGCGTTGCCTTTTGCGGCGTGAGGCAGAGACGCGTTTGGGAGTTGAACTGATGCGAACTTATAGTCCGAAACTCAAGGAAATTCAGCGTGAGTGGCACGTGATAGACGCGGCAGGGTGTACTCTCGGCACTGTTGCCGAGCGTGCCGCAGTTCTGCTGCGAGGTAAGCACAAGCCGATGTTTGCTACGCACATGGATACCGGCGATTACGTTGTAGTTATCAATGCTGGCAAGGTCGTTGTGACAGGGAACAAGAAGAGCCAGAAGATGTACTACAGGCACTCCGGCTATCCTGGAGGCCTGCGGGCACGCACGTTTGAGGAAATGATGGAGCGGGATCCCAGACGCGTGATCGAACTCGCGGTGAAGGGAATGCTTCCGAAGACAAGTCTTGGGCGCAGCATGTACAGGAAGCTCAGGGTATATGCCGGAGCTGACCACCCCCATCAGGGACAGGTTGTGCAGAAATTGGAGAATGAGCTATGAATGAAGCAGCATACGTGTGGGGTACTGGCAGGCGCAAGTGCGCCGTTGCGCAGGTGCGCCTGTACGCAGGTGAAGGCGGCATCACCGTTAACGGAAAGCCGTATACGGAGGTATTCCCGCGACTGCAGCACCAGAAGATGATAGAGGCTCCTCTGGCGGTGACCGAAATGGCAGGCAAGTTCCGTGTAGAGGTCAAGGTGACTGGCGGTGGTCCCAGTGGACAGGCGGGGGCCATTCGTCATGGTATTGCGAGGGCGCTGGTTCGGGAGAGCGAGGTTCTGAAACCCACCCTGCGCAAGGATGGGCTACTGACGCGGGATCCTCGCACGAAAGAGCGCAAGAAGTACGGACTTCGCAGGGCACGCAAGGCTCCTCAGTACACCAAGCGTTAGTATCACATCAGCGTGTTTTCAAATCGTTGTCAGGTGGCAGCTGGATTCCAGCTGCCACCTTTGCATTATCGCTGGCCGAAGAGGAGAGGGCGAAGGACAGCTCCGAAACCATTGAGTGTCCGGTTCGAATGGCGTAACATGGTGCATTGAGCGCAGTGAGGCGCCAGGTCGGGGACGTATCCCACCGTCAACTTCTGCGGGGTGACGTCCAACATGCGGTAATCCTCGTCATGGTCGTGTATTCTCTTGCGTTCGTGGCGTGATCATCTGCCCGTTGGGCGAGCACTGCGGTCTTATTGAGGAGGACTCGCATAGAATGGGAACGAATAGAGCCTGGCTCAGGTTCACAAGGGACAACGCTGAGAGAGCACCCAATACGCAGGGGATTTACGAGATATGCAGTCTGACGTCGCAAGGGAAGAAGCTGTGGCGCCTTGGAAAGGTACCGGATCTGCGTAAGCGACTCGTGTTACGACTCACAGAACCTCCTCCGCCAGCGAACTGCTATTTCCGCTATTATGAGGCAGGGTTGTCGCACGACATCGATGAACTGGCGGGCAAACTATTCGACAGTTACAACGAACGCTCGGGTGAAGCCTGGGAAGGGTAGCGGTCGCGCAGCAACCCCAGTAATACCAGTTTGGGAATCAGCGCGAATAGAAAAGTGGGCCATTGTGGACTCGAACCACAGACCCCGGTCTTATCAGGACCGTGCTCTAGCCGACTGAGCTAATGGCCCGCGAGCACTATACTATACCGTGTTTTGGGTACGTGCTGTCAAGGTGAACGTGGATAAGGACAAGTGCTAACCCTCTTCGATCGATACTAATGCGTCACCGATCTGCACCGTAGCCTCCGGGGTTACCGACACCTCCAGAACGGTTCCGGACACGGGCGCTACTATCTCGTTCTCCATCTTCATTGCCTCGATGGTGAGTAGCAGTTCACCTTCCTTGACTGTCTGACCCTGGCTGACGTTGACGTTCACTATCTTGCCAGGTAGCGGTGAAGTCACTATCTCTGCAGCCATGTTCCTCCTGTCATCTATCGTAGTATATATTGTGTCATAGCCTGGTCTCACATGGTAGGGTCCGACAGCTGTTCCAGGCCGCCCAACCAATCTGCTAAGCATGATGTGCCTCACAGGGGTATGTTGCCATGCTTCTTTTCGGGGTAGACCTCGTGCTTTGTGGTGAGCGAGTCGAACACCTGTGCCAGCTTTTTGCGGGTATCCTTCGGGTCGATGATATCGTCCACAGAACCACGTTCTGCAGCCCTGTACGGGTTGGAGAACTGGTCTTTGTACTCCTGGATACGTTTGGCTCGTGTTCGCTCAGGATCCTCCGAGTTCTTGATCTCTCGTGCGAAAACGACCTCAGCGGCACCGCTTGCCCCCATCACGGCGATTTCTGCAGTTGGATACGCGAGTACCACATCGGCGCCAAGATATCTTGAGCACATGCCAATGTAGGCGCCACCGTAGGCCTTGCGCAGAACGAGAGTGACCTTTGGTACTGTCGCCTCCGAGTACACGTACAGCAGTTTGGCGCCGTGACGGATGATGCCACCGTGTTCCTGTGTCGTTCCCGGCATATAGCCAGGAACATCCACCAGCGTCAAAAGGGGTATGTTGAAGCAGTCGCAGAACCTGATGAAACGAGCTGCTTTGTCCGATGCGTTGATGTCGAGGACGCCAGCCATGAATTTCGCCTGGTTGGCGATGATGCCGATGCTGCGTCCATCAATCCGCGCGAACCCAACAACGATGTTTGGTGCGTAAAGGCGATGCACCTCAAGGAATTCTCCGCCGTCAATGATCCTTGTGATAATATCTTTCACGTCGTAAGGCTTATTGGTGTCTGATGGGACCAGATCACGTA
>PUON01000093.1 GCA_003552125.1 Dehalococcoidia bacterium
GCGGGATATCTCAGCGGGTGAGCACTTACACTCCTTCAGCGGGTCCCCATAGTAGCCGCAGGGACACGGGTTCATGGCAGCTACCAGCATGAAGCTAGCGGGGAAGGTGACGCTTCCCTGGGACCGATATACACAATCCACTCTACCGTCTACGTCTGACTCTCCTTCATTGTATCAGTGAGTTCACCCTGCACACAATCGACCTTCCTCCCACCGCAATGCTGACCTCGGCGGAGGCCAACATATGAAGGAGTATCTTCCGGTTGGCCATCTCCCTGCGCCTGACGACCACACGGGTTACACTCTCCGATTTGTTCCGCCTATGAACTTAGCCGCGCTGAGTAGGCGGCCACGTCAAGACAAGGCGCTCTTGCTCTGGTATTGCCTGCGGGCTGTTGATGTGACTGGACGTGGCGTTCTCGACCAGAGCAGCACCGTCGACATCCTGTGCACGCACTTTGGCTACAAGCGCCAGACGGTCTACAATCATCTCCAGAAAGGCAGCAGCGTCTACTGGCGACTGCACCGTAGCCGCAGAGGACAGGCACTCATCATCTTGCGCGGACTGCTGTTCGTGACCCGCTACCTCGGTGCCAGTATTGGGAAGGCCACGCGCTTCGTGGAAATGCCTGCCTCGGACCTCCCTGACTCAAGCCAAGGTCTGGCTCGACGTGCGCTAATATACAACAGCGGGACCTACGCACCGCTAACTGGGCGCGTCCATCATCCGATAAGCCGGCACTCTCTCCAAGAGAAGACAGGCGTCGCACCGCGGCAGCAGCGTCGATACGACCAAGCGAGCGAGCGCTACGGCGCAGTCCGTATTGGGACATTCGGGCAGTGTCGCGACTCAAGAACCGGAAGGTTGAGAGCCCAGAAGCGGGTTGTGCAGACAGACTCAGGCTGGTTCATAACCGACCAGCTGCCTAACAGATATCAAACGTACTGCGTGCGAGGCCGGAGGGGGATGCTGCCGAGAATCGCGCGAACAACGGATCCGGGAGATCAGTCTTCAGCAAAGGGGGAGGCAACGTCTGGCCGGATCCAGAGGCGCTATTTTCGGAGTTTTCGGGCCCTCATCAAGGCGGGATCGAGAGGCGAGGCGACGCATGGATACTACTTGAGTCGGTGGGATGATCATCTGTACGTCTGGAGCGTTGCCTACTGATGTGCGCATGTGATTATGCGTTTTGTCCCCCCTTAGAAGGGACTATTAGGGAGAACAAGATCATCCTATTATTCCCATATGCGCTTTCATCGGCGCGGCCATTGCTGTGCCAAGGGGCCGTCGGTAGCAAGCAACGGACAATCACAGTATGGTTGTGTATCTGTCTAAGGTTGCCTGAGAGGTCACGTAACAGTGAGAGCCTACGTAGAGTCTGACGAGATCCCGAGGATTCGGAGAGCGGCGTCCAACATGCGAGACGAGACTCTCATACTATTCCTCTCTCGCTCCGGGTGCCGTATCAGCGAGGCGTTGGCCTTGTGCGTGGAAGACATAGACTTTGACCAATGCACTGTGACCATCAAGCATCTCAAGAGACGGCTGAAGCTCTCTTGCCCTGGCTGTGGAGCAGGGCTTGGAGCCACGCACGCTTTCTGCCCCAAATGCGGCGTCAAGATAGAGAAGAGCCAGGCCGAGGAGCAGGAGCGCCGGCGACAGAGAGTGCTGCCCCTCGACGATGAGACCTTGGATATGCTCAGGCAGTACATACAGCGTGGTGGGCCTGTGATGAAGAACGGCAAGCAGATGATATTCGGCATCAACCGCCATCGTGCCTGGCAAGTCGTAACGGACTGCGCCAAGAGAGCCGGCCTGCCCAAAGTGGTCAATCCTGAGACAGGTCGAACACACAACGTGTCTCCGCACAGGCTGAGAGACGCCTTCGCCGTAATGGCGATCAAGCTGAACGATACGGGAGACGGACTGCGGATGCTCCAGGAGCACCTCGGGCATCAGAGCTTCAACACGACTGCCAGGTACAGAAAAGTCGCAGGCGAAGAACACCGCGATTGGTACCGTCAGCTTTGGAAGAAGGAGAGGAAGGTTGACTGAACTGCTTCGCCCTGCGAGGGGCGGGTTCACCAGGCCGTTCGGATGCGGATGGTTCATTCGGGAGTTTCTCCTCGGCCATGGTCCCGAGGGCAGACCTGTCATTGACCCCAATCGTGGAGCCTGCCAGGCTGACCTCTTTTTCCACTATAAGTCCGCCTTACACGCGGCCTACGCCGAAGATGCCACCGCGTGGGAGAACGAGCGGCGCGTCAAGGACAAGAAGGAGCCCTTCAGCGAAGCAGAGTATGCCGAGCGGGTAGCCTGGCATCTGAGCAGGATCCCATACAAGTTGGTCAAGTGCAGGTACCACTCGTTTGTCATGTACTTCGGCATGCTGAAGAAGCTCCAGTGGGTGGAGGCGACGGGCGAGGAGGAGGCATCCGCTCCACAGGATCACTATGAAGGGTTCGACCCGCGGCGCTACTACCGACTGACCAAGAAAGGCAAGGAAGCCTCCGACGACCAATGGTCGAATCCTCACCGTGCGCTTTATCCGCAGTTCGACGTTGCCTACTACCGGGAGAAGAGGAAGTCTCATCGATACACCAGGAGGGTGCCGACACTCAGCCGCAGAAGTCGCCTCCACTAAGGGACACGCCGAGCGCAGGGTCGTGAACTTACTCCTGCACAGCTCCTCACCTGCCTTTGTCTCGGTTATCCAATAATCACCATGCTCAACGTTCGCCATACGTGGTCATCGTAGCCGGAAAGCGATCGCAGCCTGCCCAGATCACGCCACATCCGTAGATGGTTGACCATATCGCTATGTTTTCGCATAGAACAACATGCCCTTTTGTGTGATGCTTATCGTGGGGACGGGGACACTGTACATTTACAATCGAATATCGAATGGGCCGGGCCTGAACGCTTGCTCACCTGGGCAAATACATGGAAGGGGGGCAAGCATGACATGAGAGGACACTGTAACCATTGCCATAAGGTGTGGCGACTGGAGACA
>PUON01000089.1 GCA_003552125.1 Dehalococcoidia bacterium
ATTCCCGTGAGAACCAGTGGCCCAATCCCAAAGGCGTCCATGCACCGTGCGATGGACGAGATCCGGCAGGTAACTGTTCTCCATCCGGTCGAAATCGGCGACGTGCTGCTGCCAGATATCCTCGGACTTGGTGTTGACGTCGTTGCCACGCGCAGTGTCTCGTAAGTCCGGTGTACTAATGTATCGACTGCTTCTGTAGATTAGTCCGTCGCTGCCGGGGTTGAATTCCTGTTTGTCCCACCGTTTCGGTCCACGTATACTCATATGCTGCAGTCTTGGCTGATGGAGATATTCGATTGAGGAGGCAAAATGCGTAGCAAAGTCAAGATCACCGTCATCAGGAAGCTGGGCACACGTGATCTGTTTGGCGATACCCCACCGGTTCATGCCACTTTCGAAGAGTCCTGTCCCAGATGTAATGTAGGCGATGTATACATTGTGCCCGAGGATGGCTCGTGTCCCGAAGGCTTCTGTTCCTGGGCGTACGCTGATATCCAGCGGGATATCACGCATTTGCGTTTCGGCGGTAATTACCCCTTCTGCGAGGAGGAAGGAACTGCAGTTCAGTGCTGCACTGATGGCTTACGTCCCGTGTTCTTCAAACTCGAGCGTTTCAGCGAGGACGAGCTACCTAAGCAGGTTGGAGAGTAGCATGATGACTGGACGCTGGGCTCCGGGCTGAGTTGCGCCTGATTAATGCCGTGGATCGCGAAATCGGTCTGAGAGGACATGGGTTGCGCCTGGCGGCTGTTTCCGGCCGTCATCTTCCCTGGCGGGCAGCATGAGAGCCGTTGTGACGGGTGCTTCCGGCCACATTGGGGCGAATCTCGTGCGTAGTCTAGTCGAACGTGGTGATGGGGTGCGTGCGTTGATCCACATGGACGAGACTGCAATCGCCGGACAGAGTGTCGATCTGTTTCGCGGTGACGTTGAAAATGTCGATAGCTTGCTTCGGGCGTTCGATGGAGCGGATGTTGTGTACCACCTCGCTGGTCGCATCTCGGTTTCGTACCGACGTCAACCTGAGATTGACGCGATCAACGTCAATGGCACACGCAACGTGGTACAGGCATGTCGCAGTTGTGGCGTGCCCAGACTCGTACATTTCAGTTCAATTCATGCCTCGGTAAGCCCGGCCGCTGGCTTGGCCGTTGATGAGAACACTCCCCTCGTGGTTGGAGATGGGCATCCGCCGTACGACTACTCGAAGGCGTGTGGAGAGAGAATCGTCTGCGAGGCGGTTGGCAAGGGCCTCAATGCGATAATCGTTGCGCCAACGGCAGTGGTAGGTCCGCACGATTACAGGCCATCGTTCTTCGGTCGTGTGTTGCTGAGCCTGGCGCGACGACAGACTCCCGTTCTCGTGAGTGGGGGCTACGATTGGGTGGATGTGCGGGATGTCGTGTCAGCCACACTCTCCGCGGCTGACACGGCTGCTCCGGGAAGCAAGTATCTTCTCTCTGGCCACTGGTGTTCAGTAATGGAAGTGGCCCGTACTGCCTGCGAAATCCTGGGATACAATGCGCCGCGGTTCGCCGCGCCACTACAGATAGCCCGTGCGTGTGGACCTCTTGCGGAGTATATCTCACGTGTCATCGGCCGAACACCCGTGTTCACCCGTTACTCCATGGAGGCCTTGGCGTCGCATCGGCTGGTGAGTCACGACAAGGCAACCCGTGAGCTCGGTTACCAGCCGCGTGCGTTTCGCCAAACCCTGTACGACACGTTACTCTGGTTCGAACAACAGGGGTTGCTGCCAGAAGACGTGAGCTGCGAGGCCGCTGCCACATGAGTGAACGCGAGTTATTTGATGTCCTGTTGCTGTTCTGGTTCTTACTGGCAACGGTGGCGTTCTTCGTTCTTCTGCGCACGTCCGCTCCATACGGCCGGCATGTGCGATCAGGATGGGGTCCCGCCATCGGGGTGAGAACCGGGTGGTTATTCATGGAGGCGCCTGCCTCATTGCTGTTTCTGACCTGGTTCGTTGCCGGTGGCGGAGCGCATTCCATAACTCTTGTCGTCTTCTTCGTCATGTGGCAGTCTCACTATCTCCACAGGGCGTTCATCTACCCTTTAAGCCTCGACCGGATGGGGAGGGACATGCCTGTGGTTATCGTGGCGCTGGGGTTGGCCTTCAATAGCGTGAATTCGTATATTAACGGCCGTTACCTGTTCACGTTCTCAGGTGGATATGGAGTTGACTGGATGCTCGATCCACGATTCGTCGTAGGTGCGACGGTGTTCGCGACAGGTTACGTGCTCAACCGTAGTGCCGATCGCACGCTGCGGGAGGAACGTGCAAGAACAGGGTTGCGGTACTGTCGTATCGACACCGGAATGTTTCGCTACGTATGTTGTCCCAACTACCTTGGAGAGTTAATTATCTGGATTGGCTGGGCGATTGCGACGTGGTCACTTGCCGGCTTGAGCTTCGCCGTCTGGACGGCGGCCAACCTGCTGCCCCGCGGCCGAACTCATCTCGCCTGGTCTCGCAAGCATCTGGCAGACTATCCCTCTGAAAAGAAGGCAGTCATCCCGTTCCTATGGTAGGGAGATTCATTCGGCGTGCCCGGAAGTCTTCACCTGATGCGGCGAAATTTGTGGATCGTATCGGCGCCGCGATCCGTTCCTGCGTGTGTCTTGGACACCTCACCGACGTATACGTCTCCATGTGAATCGACCGCCACAGCGTGAGGCGCCAGGAACAGTGCCTCGTCTCGAATTGCGCTCGCGTTGCCCCAACGTGTGACCAGTTTCCCGTCCTGATCGAAAACGCTTACGCGCAGGCAGAGCTCGGATACATAGACCAGTCCGTCCGAATCAACCCCTATCCCTGTCGGCCGAATGACATCATGCCATATGCTCAGCAGTGTTCCCTCCTGGGCGAACAGCTGGATGCGGCTGTTCTCTCGGTCGGCCACCAGCAGGCGTCCTAAGTGATCGATTGCGATATCGTGGGGCAATCTGAAGTGTCCTGGCTCGCCGCCCGGCTTGCCCCAGGAGTGCTGGAGGGCTCCAGAAGCATCAAAATGATGTATGCGGCAGTTGCCGTAGCCGTCCGAAACAAAGATGTCTCCGTTCGGCGCCGTGGCTACTCCGGTAGGCCGGTTGAACGGCGGCCCTGCATAGGCAATGGTCGAGGTGCTCTGAAAGACATCCCACGTGTGGCGATAACCCGTGTCGGAGGGCAAACCCCTCTGCCCGATCGTCATCAGGAGATCGCCCGTAGGACTGAACCTCGCAACGAAATGATCGCCGTCATCGGTGCAGAAGATAGACCCGTCTGATGCCAGACGTGCGCCATGTGCCCGGCGGAAGAATCCCTCCCCCCAGTGGCGCAGAATCTCTCCGTCCCGGTTGAAGACGAGTACGGGGCGGTCACTGCGACTGAGGACGTATACGTTGTCCTCGAGGTCAACCGCGAGACCACCAATGTCGACAAAGGACCAGCCTTCCGGCACTCTGGCCCAGTCAGGAACCAGTTCGTAGCTCAGGCTTCCAATTCCGTAGCGCATATTACTGTTTCCTCCTGTCTACGCAGTTTCAAGGATAGTGCGGTGCATCATAGTATCAGGGGCCATACTGTCCTGCCTCTTCCGGTCTGCAGATGACACTGCCTGGTGGTAAGCGCTTCGCATTGGTTGGCTAGCGGCTGGTTCTGCTCCAATGGTCCATGTCTTCTCACTTGAGTGGACATCGCACGAGGAACAGCGGTCCAAGTGCAGCAGTCACATAGGGCACGATGAACTCGGAACGTACGTCACGGGGATGGTGGATATGGCGCTATGGAACCTTCGCGCCGGGGCATTTCGAATGCCACGTGTGAGGAACACGGTTGTATGCCACAACAAGGCTCGCGTGCATTCGAGTAACTTACATCTGGTGGCACCGCTCGAACGCAGAACTGCGGAATCGAGCAGCTGGACTGGTTTGTGAGAACTTCAGGGCCAAGACGATGCGCGCCCGTCACAAACCGCGGGACCAGGAAATTCGCTGCCTCCAGGCAGCGCACAGAGATCGAGCCGGTTAGTGACATAATAGTTAATGTCGTTCCTTAGAGGTTTGGGCGAGTGAGAATGTCAGTGTTCACGGCAGATTTCGGGAGGTATTCGAGAGGCGAATGATGAAGGTGGCTTATGATCGACGTTCAGGCTGTTGGTGGTGTCACGGGGTGGATGAAGGTAGCCTCGATGGCCGAGGCCTTCAACTTGTCGGTAGTCAGTCACCTGTTCGACGAGTTTTCGGCACAGTTTTTGTGGCTGTGGCCAATTCGACTCTGACCCATCACGGACCATGGTGGCGTGGGGGGATGTGTGGGCCGCGCGTTTGACGGCTGGCCGCCAATACCTCTACATCGTGTGGAGGTGCGGCGTGCACTTCAGATGAGTCGCCAGCGTCTCACATGACTGGGGTTCTGTGAGGACAGCGATGATGTTCCGGCGCTGCCCGCGCATCCTGTGTGGCAGGCTGACGGCTCAGCAGTCCTGCTTCCCGTCCCTCGCAATCCTCCGGTCATGGGTATAGACATTCATCCTCCCGCCCCTGACGAAGCCCAGCAGCGTGACCCCCAGATCGTCGGCCAGTCTCAGGCCGAGGTCGGTGGGTGCCGACTTCGAGACGATTATTGGGACGTGTCTCCTGGCTGTCTTGAGCACTATCTCAGAGGATACTCTTCCGCTGGTAAACAGCATGCGGTCGCCGGTTGGCACGCCGTTCAGGATGCATTCGCCGAAGACCTTGTCTATCGCGTTGTGCCGCCCGATATCTTCGCTGAATATCAAGATGCGGTTCCTGTCGCACAATGCAGCGCTGTGAACACCGCCCGTAGCAATAAACGTGCTGGAGCGGTGTTGAAACTCCTTCATCAGGGCCATGACCTCATGGGTTGATATCTCAGCCCCGGATTCTACCTTCGCCTGTCCCTGCACTACGTCGGCGGCGCTGTGGAAAGAGACGCCTCCCCCGCATCCTGAGGTTATGGATCTCGCGGAGGCTGCGGCACCTGTCGGCCGTTCATCTCTCTCTGTATCTATTCGGACCGTGCCTGTCCGGTAGTCATCCGTCATCCTCCTGATCTCATCCTTGGCTGTCAGCAGGCCTTCAGAGAGCAGGAAACCGACTGCCAGATACTGCAAGTCGGCAGGAGAGCAGAGCAGGGTTACGAGTTCCCGACCGTTCAGAACAATAGTGACGGCGAACTCTCTGGCGACGACATCATTGATGTTGCTGATCCCCTGTTCGGTGAGCCTCAGAATGGGGACGGTTTCAGTGTTGTTCATTCGTCTCTCCCCAGTCTCGAGGATACTCTGCGATGGCCGGCATCTGCAGCCGGTGGTGCGGCAGCTTGTGCCGGCAGCGCCAGTTCGGTGCCTGGCTGACAGTTACGCACTTGACTGCGCTTCCATCTTCTCTATTCTTATGGCACACACCTTGAATTCCGGAATCTTTGCCACGGGGTCAAGAGCGGGGTTGGTAAGCACGTTGGTCGGACTCTCTGCGAAATGGAAGGTCATCGAGACAACACCGGGCGGAGAGCTTCCTACCACTTTTGCCCTCGCCGTCACCTTTCCCCGCCGGGAAACAACTCGTACAGTTTCGCCGTCACTGACTCGAAGGGCATCGGCATCCTCTGGATTCAACTCTACAAGCTCCTGATCCCTCAGTATATTGAGACCATCCACTCTTCGTGTCATTGTGCCGGTATGGTAGTGATAAAGGCTGCGCTCGGTGGTGAGAACCAGGGGGTACTCTGCATCAGGGATTTCGGCGGAAGGTTTGTACTCTAGAGGAACGAACCGGGCCTTGCCATCGCTGGTGAGAAACTTCTCCGTATGGAGAATCGGTGTTCCGGCGTGTTCAGGGCCGGGACAAGGCCATTGCAGGCCCTCGTTGTCCAGACGCTCGTAGGATATGCCCTTGTAGCTGGGAGTGACGGCGGCAATCTCCGCCATAATCTCTGCGGCATCAGTGAACTCGAATCCTGTGGCGCCCATCCTCTTGGCTATTTGGCAGGTAATCCACCAGTCAGGTCGTGAGGCACCCACGGGCTCCAGTGCTTTGCGCACAGTCTGAACGCGTCGCTCGGTGTTGGTGAAGGTTCCGTCCTTCTCAGCAAACGTTGCCGCCGGCAGGACGACGTCAGCAAGACGCGCAGTCTCAGAGAGGAAGATGTCTTGAACCACGAGAAACTCTACCTTCTCCAGTGCCTCCCTGGCATGCTGAGCATCAGGTTCACTGAGCACGGGATTCTCGCCAACCACGTAGATCGCAGCGATCTGCCCACTATAGGCCGCATCCAGTATTTCGGTGAGGGTCAGCCCGGGAGAATCTCCCAGGCTGTAACCCCAGGCAGTCTCAAACTTCCGTTTGACCTCGGGGTCATCTACCCGCTGATAGCCGGGGTATACGTTGGGCAGGGCGCCCATGTCACAAGCTCCCTGAACATTGTTCTGTCCACGCAGGGGGTTCACCCCGGTTGATGGCTTGCCGATGTTCCCGGTGAGTAGCGCCAGGTTGCTTATAGCCAGCACGTTATCGGTTCCATGGGAATGCTGAGTGATCCCCATGGAGTAGAGGATGGTGGCTGGTCTCCGGGTCGAGTAGGCTCGGGCCGCCTCGACTATCTGTTCGCGAGGCACTCCCGTAATCCGTTCCACACGATCCAGGTCGAAGTGCTGCAATGACTCCTCAAATGCATCGAAACCTTGAGTGTGCTGCTCGATGAAGGACCGATCAAGCAACCCCTCATCGACGATGACCCTCATCATGCCCATCAGCAGTGCTACATCTGTACCCGGGTGCTGCCGAAGCCACAGACCGGCGAAGCGGCAGAGGTCGATCTTCTTGGGGTTAGCGACGATGAGGTGTGCCCTGTCCTGTACCGCCTTCTTGACTCGTAACCCGATTACGGGATGGCTTTCCGTGGTATTGGAACCGATGGCGAAGATGCAGGCGGCGTCTTCAATTTCGCTGATGGAGTTGGTCATAGCACCGCTGCCTAAGCTTCGTGCCAGACCTGCTACGGAAGGGGAATGGCAGAGTCGAGCGCAATGGTCAATATTGTTCGTATTCATCACCGCCCTGGCAAACTTCTGGATGACATAGTTCTCTTCGTTGGTACACTTGGCCGAAGAGAGAGACGCAAACCGGTCTCCTTTGCATCCAGCCAGCTTGCCAACAATGAGATCCAGTGCCTCATCCCAAGTGGCCTCGACGAATTCACCGTTCCGCTTGATGAGTGGCGAGGTCAACCGATCAGGATGATTGACGAACTCGTAGCCAAATCTGCCCTTGACGCACAGATCACCCTTGTTGACCGGGTTGTCTGCGTCGCCTCGCGCACTGACCACGACATCCCCGCGGACTCCCAGATACAGACCGCAACCCACTCCGCAGTAAGGACAGATGGTCCTGACCTCACGGGTTGGCCTAAGTTCATTCTTGGCGACCAGCGCTCCGACGGGACAGCCAGAAACGCACAGCCCGCAGGATACGCAGGTTGTATTCAACAACGAGCCGCCGTAGCCTTCGGCAGTGCCTACCCGATAAGTCATGGAGAGTGCTCCAATACCAAGCACGTCAAGGCACAACCTGGCACAACGTTCACAGCTCACGCACTTACCGGGGTCCCGCTCTATGAATGGATGAGACTCGTCCAACGGGTAGTAATAGGTGTCGCTGGCAACAGTGGCAGGAGCCACTTCATAATCCGTAGCCAGCTCACGCAGAGTACAATCGTCCGCCGCTTTGCAGCCACACTCCAAGCAACGCTCTGCCTCTCGCTTAGCCATATCCTCGGTGTAGCTGGCCTCGATCTCCCGAAAATTGTTGCGACGCTCAGTTGGCCTGAGCTTTGCTGCCTCTTCGCGCGGCTTGTGGGGAACCCGAACGAATTCCTCCTTGCCTGCCAGGTCATCCAGTTGCCCTTTGCTTATGTCGAAAGACTTCTCGATTCCTGATCGGGCCTCGCCCCTGAGGTAACCGTCAATGAAGACGGAGGCTCTTCTTCCAGATCCAATAGCCTCGACCGCTGTAGCTGCTCCGGTGACACAGTCACCACCAGCGAAGACCCCGGCGATGCTGGTCAGCATGGTCTCAGGGTCGCTTAAAATATTGCCTTGCTGTGTCTCAAGCTCGGTTTCTTCTGCCAGCATGGAAAGGTCAGGACGCTGGCCGATGGCGGCAATAACGGAATCACACGGCAGAACGAACTCTGAGCCGGGCACCGGTTCTGGTCGGCGCCGACCGCTGGCATCGGGTTCTCCTAGAACCATGTTGACGCACTCTATCGCACTGACCCTGCCATTCTCCCCTGTTATTTTGACTGGTGCTGCCAGAAGATGAAGCCCGATGCCCTCTACTTCCGCATCTTCAACTTCCCACTGTGCGGCCGGCATCTCTGTCCTGGAACGGCGATAGATGATGGTTACCTCTTCCGCACCCACGCGAAGGGCGGTGCGGGCGGCATCGATAGCGGTATTGCCGCCTCCGATCACAACGATTCGCCTGCCGATTGCTACCTGTTCACCTGAAGCTACAGAACGGAGAAAGCTTGTGCCCGGCAGAACACCCTGTAGATCCTCACCTTCGATGCTCATTCTCTGATTCTGATGAGCGCCGATGCCGAGAAAGACTGCGTGAAAGCCATCTTCGCGAAGACCTGTTATGCTGAAGTCCCTGCCAAGACACTGATTGACCTTGATGGCAACGCCCATGTCGGTGATCGCTTTGATTTCCGCGTCCAGGATCTGTTTCGGCAGACGGTAGTCCGGAATGCCGTAACGCAACATGCCCCCGGGCTTCTGAAGCGCTTCGAAGATGGTGACTTCATGGCCCTGTTTCGCGAGGTAGTATGCGGCGGAGAGTCCGGCTGGACCGGAACCTACAATAGCGACCTTCTTGCCGGTCTTTGGTGGGACTGTGGTGGAAAGCTCTCCGTTGCGTGATGTGCAGTCAGCGGCGAATCGCTTGAGCGCGCATATCGCTATCGGCTCATCCACCAGGTTTCGGCGGCACGCACCTTCACAGGGGTGAGGGCAAATGCGACCGACTACTGCAGGCAAAGGAAGGGTTTCTTTGATCAGCTCTACCGCTTCCCGATACGCTCCTCGAGCGATCAGTGCAATATAGCCTTGAACGTCAATAGCCGCAGGACAGGCACGCTGGCAGGGCGCAACACAGTCGCCGTAATGCTCTGCTACGAGTGATTCAAGGAACCGCCTGCGTGCAGAGACAACCCCTGGACTGTCGGTCTTGATGATCATTCCGTCCGCAATGGGTGTGGCACAGGAGGCAACAAGACCGTGCTCGTGTAGTTCTATGACACACATCTGACACGAACCGAGGGGTTTCAGCTTGTCATCGTGGCAAATGGTAGGGATATAGATGCCGGCCTTCCTGCATGCATCCAGGATGGTCTGACCCTCTTCTGCTGAGACCTCCAGTCCGTCTATGATTGCTCTAGGCATAGCAATTCAGCCTCCTTGCCTTCGCCAACACTTCTGATACTGCCCGTTGCCGCGGCCCAACTCGCTTCGGCAGTATGTACCGGCGCCACTCGCAACAGGCGCACGCAGCTTGTCAGTTGTCCTGCTATCAGTTAAGAAACCATACCCAGACCGGCCGAAGCCTGCAAAGGCGTGCTCCATCTTTGCCGTCATGAATCACGTTCACCAGAGAGACCTTCTGGGCCGCTGCTCGGGCAGACGTTCTGCAACAGCTTATCACTATTTTGACCGGCCGCGCGCGACAGGGAACTCCACCCTTTACAGGTGGCAACGCCTGACCCAAGTGCTGACACCGGGATCAACGATGGCGGTTGTTCGGGTGGATTCCGAACCGGCGAATGGAAGGGTCGGCTCAAGCCACGTCTTCACGTTGCCAAGAGTATGGTGTAGAACTGCCACCGCCTCAAAGCCCTGACCATGACCATCGGGATCCTGCCTTCGGGAAACTGTTCGCCAGTGTGGTGGGCCAACCGGCCTTATGCGTACTCTCCACTCTCCTCCGGTCTAATCGTCTCTGCTGCCTGTACGATTGTCGCCTTTGCGATGACGGGAGTGGACAGCCGTATGGTCGCAGGGGATCCAACGTACGTCAATCCCAGCTGGACGCGCCTTCGGGTCCCTGACCCCGGCGATGAACTCGGGATCAAGGTCGGTGCGTCCATGTGAGAGCTGCGTACAAGGGGACCTGCAACAACCTGGCTTAACCCGATGCCCCCGACTGCCTGTTCCAGCGAAGCAAACTCATCCGATGTCAGGTATCTCTGGACGGGAAGACGGGACAGGGATGATGTCACGTGCTGGGCCAGAGCAAAGGAGTCGCAGCCCGCACCTATCAGGTCGTCCTGCATCGCCACCACTACGTCATAGGCCCCGTACCGCCCCGGGCATCAGTCGGGACTTGGTGGGCGTATCGGGGTCGATTGACCTCGGGCAGGCTTCTGCCTCGAGAGACCGTGTTGCTGGTAACTCAAGTTTGCACTGTCCGGCGATACCGGTGTGAATCACGTTCCTTGCCTGATTCTCAAGTGTTCCTGCGGCATTCGGCCCCATCGCGTGCCTGCTATCTTTTCTTCTCGATCTGGACCAGGCAGCTATTATGGGCGTAGGATCCTCCCGGTGATGCCTTGTCCCTGGTGAGCGTGTTGGTGCAGCCTCCGTGATCGACGCCGCTGGGATCCGGGGCGAACCAGGCACCGGAATCCAGGCTGGCGACGCCGGGCATAATTCGGTCATCAACCCGGGCAGTAGCCAAGAGCACCCCGCGGTCGTTGAGTATTCTGACATTGTCGCCGCTGACTATGCCCCTGGGATGTGCATCCATCGGGTTTAGCCATACCCTGTCATCTGCCAGCGCTTTCAGGCGGGGGATGCTAAACAGCGAAGAGTTGATCCTGGCTCTGGAGTGGGGGCTGACCAATTGGAGAGGAAGCCTATCCCGCGTGGGGTCGCCCGGACCTTCCCACGCCTCCAGGTACTTGGGGATGGAGGGTAGTAGGGGGTCGTTCTTCTCAGCCAGCCTTCGGCTGTATATCTCGATCCTGCCCGAGGGTGTGGGAAAGGGGTGGCGGGACGGATCTTCAATCTGCTTTCGGAAGGCTACCCACGGCCGCTCAATCGGGATGTGGTGCACCCCCTTCCGTTTGAAGGACTCGTAGTCCGGTAGGTCCGGGGTAGCGGCGGTGAACTCATGCAGCCATTCCTCGTCGGACTTATCGTTGTAGCCGGTCAAGCCGAGTCGTGACGCCAGCTCCGTGAAGATGGCCAGATCCGACTTGGTTTCAGGCAGGGGCTCAATGGCCCTGTCCATGTAGATGAAGTAGGGCCCCCCTCCCCAGGGTTGGCCGATATCCGTACGTTCGAGGGCTGTGGTGACAGGGAGAACGATATCGGCGTAGCGGGCGGTGGGAGTTAGAAAGAGCTCGTGGATGACTGTGAACTCGGGTGCCTGCAGGGCCATTACTCCCTTGTTGGCATTGAGAAACTGGTTGAGCATGTTGCAGCCCACGATGTAGAGCAGCCTGGTATCACTGGGGTATCCTCCAGATGTCCCCTGGAGCAGGGCGTCATACACACTGGCACCGTGCACAAGTGGAGTTGGCGGCTCCGCCGGGACCGGCAGTGTCTGCCCGAGCGAGCCCACGGGCATGCGGCCCACGCCGCCGGATGCGTAGCCGCCCGCGACTCCGATGTTGCCGGTCATGGCTGCCAGGGTGCTTGCCGCCCGATGATACTGCTCGCCGAACGCCGTTCTCCCTGGAGCCCAGCTGGCGCACAGCGCTGCGGGCCTCATGGTTGCATACTCCCGGGCTAGTTGCTCCACAGTGCCGGCTGGTACGCCGGTGATGTCTTCCGCCCACCCGGGCGTCTTAGGCATCCGATCCTCCGCGCCCAAGACGTAGTCGCTGAATGGCTCGAATCCCACAGTATATGTCTCGATGAACGACCTGTCGTAGAGGTCCTCCCGAATCATTACGTACGCCATGGCAATGAGCAGGGCGGCATCCGTTCCCGGCCTGATTGGGACCCACTGTTCGGCCAGTGCCTGGGCCGAGACGGTGTACCTCGGGTCGACGCTGATGATCTTCGCTCCGGCTCTCTTCGCCCTGGACAGGTAGTACGTGGTGTCCGGACCGAAGCGAGTGACTGCCGGGTTCCAGCCCCAGAGGATGATGAGCCGGGATTCGAGGAAGTTGTCAGGGCTGGAGCCCGTCGAAATCGTTCCGAACGTTGCCAGTGACGAGCAGGCAGCAGCCTCGCGAGAGAAGTTGCCCCACCAGGTCGTACAGCCGCCGAAGAAGGAGAAGAAGCGACGACCGGCCTTCTGAACGCCGTGCAGAGGGCTGAGGGAGCCGTAGTGGTCCATGAGGAAGACAGCGGTCGGCCCGTAAAGGTCTCTCACCCTCCTGAGCTCACCGGCCACCGTGTCCAATGCCTCGTGCCATGAAATCGGCTGAAACTCACCGCTGCCGCGTTTGCCGACCCTCTTCAGGGGCTGTGTAAGGCGGTCCTCGGCATACACCACTTCCTTCGACGCAAGTCCCTTGGGACATGCTCTCAGGCCAGGCAATGGCCCATCGTCGGTGCTCACTCCCGTGACGATGCCTTCGTCAACGGTGACTCGTATGATGCAGCGGCTGCCACAGTCGTAGTAGCAGCTCGAATTCACCATCCTGCTCCAGGAACCCGGCTGGTTCATCCCTTGCACCTCTCTCCGCGAAACTCTATCGCATCAAGTGGGGACCAGCAACAAAGGCCACTGATGCGGTGGCTCCTGGCATCGTTTCCCCGGCTTGCTCGCAGGTTGCCCAGATTGTACGACGGTTCGCCCCCAGTAGATTGCTCCAAGATGCAACATCCGACACACAGCGCCGCTTAGAAGCGCGCCATGTGGCAGGATGCGTAGTGATTCGGGCATGCAGGGTGGCGGCAGGAGCCGCGTAGAGAGTTCAGATGCCCTCGGCAGGTGGACGGCGGCAACGATCGGTTGCTGCTGCCTTGTCCGATGTGTCAGCATAGCGTGTGGTTCCGGTAGGTTCGACGATAACCTCCATAGTTCTTGCCGGCGGCAGGAGCTCGCGGCTGGGCTGGGACAAGGCGCTGCAGCCAATCCAGGGGAAGAGCCTCATCCAATGGGTGATCGACTGTCTCGCGTCATTCAGCACAGAGATTATCGTAGCGACCGCCAACGGCAAGCCGATTCCCTGTTCGTCGCCGATGGAAATCGAAACGGTGGCTGACACCCATCCCGGGAAGGGGCCGCTGGCGGGCATCTACTCGGGTCTCATGGCGTCGTCTTCTCCGTTCGCGGTCGTTGTCGGCTGTGATATGCCCTTCGTCAGCGGCGACCTGCTGCAACACATGCACCGGATAGCTCAAGGCTACGATGTGGTCGTTCCTTCAATCGGCAACAATGTGGAGCCTCTTTGCGCCGTGTATTCGCGGGAGTGCCTGACCCCCATCCGCGACCTGCTAGGGGAGAACAGGCTGCAGATCCGGGAGCTCTTCGGCAGGGTCCGGATGAAGTGCATCGGAGAGGACGTGTTCGATCGGCTCGACCAGGGGCGCCTG
>PUON01000074.1 GCA_003552125.1 Dehalococcoidia bacterium
AGCCACTGTATGACCGCGCCCGCCGCAAATATTGCTCCTTCCAGTACATACACGGGTTCTTCTGACGTGCCGCAACCAAGCGTCGTAATCAGACGGGAATCACACGGTCGTGTCTCACCGGCGTTCATCAAGACAAACGCGCCCGTTCCATAGGTGTTCTTAGCTGTCCCGGGGCGTATACAGGCCTGGCCGAACAGGGCAGCCTGTTGGTCCCCAGCAACTCCGCTGATTGGCACTCCGGGCGGTAGTCCGCCCCCCTCAACCGTCCAACCGAAGCTCCCCGAAGACGCCCGTACTTCAGGCAACACCGAATGCGGAACACCGAACAGCGACAGTAGTTCCTCGCTCCAACTCAGCCGGTCGATATCGAACAGCATGGTGCGGGACGCATTCGTAAAGTCTGTTGCATGTACTGCACCACCAGTCAATCGCCATAGCAACCACGAGTCCACGGTACCCACGCGAAGGCGCCCATTTCGTGCAGCTTTGCGGACAGTGTCCACATGGTGCAGCAGCCACTCGATCTTGCTCGCAGAGAAGTACGAGTCGATCGGCAGGCCAGTAATACTGCGGACCATCTGCCGCATGTCTTCATTCGTATTGAGAGCTGCGCACCGCTCCGCCGAACGCTTACACTGCCAGACTATCGCGTTGTGAAGCGGTTGCCCTGATGACACATCCCACGAGACTACCGTCTCCCGCTGATTCGTAATGCCGATGCAGACAATAACGGGAGATGCTACCTGCAAGAGCACTTCACGGATGCAGTCGATCACACTTCGCCAGATCTCTTCGGCATCATGCTCGACCCAGCCGGGAAAGGGATAGTACTGGGGAAATTCACGATAGGCAGCTGCAACCGGAACCCCATCTGTTCCATACAACAGGGCGCGGCTGGCTGTGGTGCCCTGATCGATGGCGAGAACGTACTCCATTACTCTTCGCCTGCTGACAAGGTGCGGCAGCTAGTGGCGCAGGTCACCGGAATCTGCCATTTCGAGAATGACTTTTCCTCTACATTTAGGTAGGGACACAGAACGTTCGTGGTAGGGACAGCTCGATCAGGAACGACACTACAACTGATGCCACCCCATCAACCTCCGGCCATGACCTGTTCGGCAGCCACCAGGAATTGGTTCAATTCGCGAAGTCTCACACTTAGCGTCTCGCGCCCCTTCTCGGTGAGCCAGTAGCATCGGCGGTGACTGTGCGCCACCGCGTGCCACGAACTCTGCACCAACCCCTCTTCCTCAAGCCTTCGGAGCGCCGTATATACAGTGCTGGCAGTCAAGCGCAAATATCCGTTGCTGCGGAGCTCAATTTCTTTCGCAATGCGATAACCGTGACTTGGCCACTCGCCAATAACGGACAGCATGAGAGGCTCGACGAGCCCTCGCATAAGTTGATTGGCGTAACGACCTATCTTGTCAGCCATGTCCCCTGATTATACCATCCTCAATCAACGCAACCGGAGGCATCATTGGCAACCGACTATTCGATGCTATAATCAGAAAGTATGAAGACGCTACGCACTCGCACGCGCATAGCGGTACTGCTAACCCTGTCCCTCGCACTTCTCGCAGGCTGCATCGTAGTCCCCCCCTCTTCACCACCTGAAACCCCTCCTGCAACTCGGCCGGCAACCCCCAGTGAGCATCTTGACCCGACGTGGCGTTTCCCTGCTGCAGCGGGCGTGCCAAATGACCCTCTGCCTTCATTTGTCGATGTGGTGAGTGAGGTACGACCTGCTGTCGTATCCGTAATGACCGAGATGGTGGCGTATGATCTCTTCAGTCAGGCGTACATACAGGAAGCAGCAGGATCAGGCATCATCATAGACTCCAACGGCTACATCATCACGAACCATCACGTGGTGCAGGGCGCCAAAGACATACAGGTGGAACTCTTTGATGGCACCACTTACAGCGCTACAATAGTCGGCATCGATCCCCTTACGGATCTGGCCGTAATCCGCGCCGAGGCGACTGGATTGCCTTTTGCGACATTGGGGGAATCAGCAGACTTGGCTGTAGGTGAGTGGGTCGTTGCAATAGGTAACGCCCTTGGAGAGGGAATTTCAGCAAGTGAAGGGATCGTCAGCCGGCTTAATGTGTCTGTTACGGTGGGGGGTAACACACTGCGCGGCCTGATACAGACCACAGCAGCCATCAATCCGGGTAACAGCGGAGGTCCGCTTTCGAACATGGCGGGGGAAGTCATTGGAATCAACAGCGTGAAGGTGGCCACCATCGGTGTTGAGGGTATGGGTTACGCCATATCAGCCGATAGTGCGCGGCCGGTAGTGCAGTCACTGATCAACCAGGGCTACGTCGTCAGGCCTTGGCTCGGCGTCTCCCTCTACACTGTTGACCGTTTCACCGCGAGGGTCAATCAGTTGTCTGTGGATGAAGGCGTTCTCATAGTCGAAGTCAGCGCCCGCAGCCCGGCGTGGGAAGCAGGCCTCGAGAGGGGAGACGTCATCGTTGAGTTCGAGGGCACTCCGGTGAGGACGACCAACGACCTGTTGCAGGGAATAGTGGACAGCTCCATAGGCGACGAAGTCGAGATTGTGTACGTGCGTGGGGAGGACAGGATAACCACGGCTGCAACCCTCAGAGAGAGCCCCGCACCGTGGGATTAGTCATTCCGCAATGAAGCTCGACCAGAGCAGCACAACAGGCCAGGGTGCACAGGTAACGATAACGATCAGCTATCCGCTCAGTCTATACGCCTGAGGCCAAGGGTCAATTCATTGCCGTCGAGTTTCAGAGTCTGAGAGTGGGCATCTTCCGGAGGCTGCGCATTCCGCAATTCCTGGCTCAATGTCTCCTGGCGTATATACTCATCGAACGCCTCGAAAACCTGTTGCAGAATCCCACTGCCGGAATAGAAGACAACGATGTGGTCGGATATCTCCAACTCCGCCGAGCGCCGCATCATCTGCAAACGCCGCACGATCTCACGCGCGAAGCCTTCAGCTACAAGTTGGTCGGACAGCTCGGTCACAACACCCACTCGATAGCGCTCGTCGCTGGAAACGGCAAACCCCGGTTCCTCATCCCCCAGCGCGGCAGTCAACTCCACATCCTTCACATTGAGTTCATCCTTGATGTGCTCAATCAGCGCGGCAACACCTGTCCTCTCATTCTCTAGCGGAATCTGGATTCTTGCAACGGACAGCGGCTGTCTGACCTTGATGCCAGCCTTGGCCCGCGCAGCACGTCCCAAACTCGCCAGGTTCATCACCAACTCCATATCTCGGTTCAGTGCCTCATCAATCTCACCGGTCACGGCCACCGGGTAGTCAGTCAGATGTACACTCTCAGGTGCACACTCATCCACAGAGCGTACGATGTTCTGGTACACCTCTTCGGTGATGAAGGGTGCGATTGGCGCGAGCAGTCCAATGGTAGTCGTGATACAACGGTACAGCGTCTCGTGCGCAGCCAGCTTATCATCGTCATTCTCGCTCTTCCAGAAACGGCGCCGACTGCGCCGCACATACCAGTTGGATAACAGATCAATGAACTCCTCGACGCGCCTAATCGCCTGAGTGAACGCGTACCCATCCATGGCGTTCGTCACATCGAGCACCAGCTGGTTCAACTCCGAGATAATCCATCGATCGAGCTCAGCCAAAGACCCGCTGCATTGCTGTCCGGGAACAAATCGGTCGATATTGGCATACAGGACGAAGAACGAATACGTGTTCCATAATGTCAGCAAGTGACGCCGCATCGTCTCGGACAGGACCTGCAACGAAAAGCGATGGGTGTTCTCCGGAGGCACGGATGAGAGCATATACCAGCGAACAGCATCTGCACCGTACTCGTTGAACACCATCCACGGATCGATGATGTTACCTTTAGACTTGCTCATTTTCTCGCCATTCGCATCAACCACGTGACCAAGGCAATGGACATTCCTGAAGCATGGGCCGTCGAACACCATCGTCGACAGCGCGTGAAGACTGTAGAACCATCCTCTGGTCTGATCGATTGCCTCGGTGATGTAGTCAACAGGAAACATCTGCGAGAACGTATCCTGGTTTTCGAACGGATAGTGCCACTGCGCCCAGGTCATAGCTCCAGAGTCAAACCAGCAATCAAGTACCTCAGGAGCCCGCTGCATCCTGCCACCGCACTTGGAGCAAAGATACGTTACCTCGTCGACATAGGGACGATGGAGCTCTATGTAATCTTGGAAACCCTCGACACCGGGTTTGGATGCAATCTCGGCACGGCTGCCGACACACTCGAACTCACCACATTCAGGACACTCCCACACAGGTAGCGGAGTCCCCCAGTAGCGCTCACGAGAGACCGCCCAGTCAACGTTATTCTCAAGCCAGTCGCCGAATCTGCCATGCTTGATGTATTCGGGAAACCAGTTGATCTCCTGGTTTCCGGATACGAGGCGCTCCTTCTTGGCAGTAGTCTTGATATACCACGATCGCTTGACGTAGTACAGAAGCGGGGTGGCACAGCGCCAGCAAAAAGGATACGTGTGCTTAATGGTTTCACTCCGGAACAGCAGCCCCCGATTTCTCAGGTCATCGATTACATCGGGATCGGCCTCTTTCACGAACTTCCCGGAGAACGGATATGTGCCGGTCACCTTGCCGTCTAGATCGACCTGCTGCACGAAATCGAGGCCTTCCTTCTTACCAGCCTCAAAGTCCACTTCACCAAACGATGGCGCAATATGAACAACCCCCGTACCATCGTCGAGCGAAACGAACTCGGCGGTGATCACCGGATACGTCAGTCTGTCCGGCTTCTCCTGCGATTCAAATGAAGGCATGGACAATCGCATCACACCGTAATCGTGAGGATCGAACAGAGGTTCGTATCGGAGTCCTGAGAGACTCGCTCCCGATACCACGCCAACACGTTCGTAACCGGTCACACCTACGGTATCGATGAGCGTGGCCGCCATAATGAGATGTTCGGATTCTCCCGCGAGCACCGCATACTCGGCATCCTCCGAGATCGCGAGCGCGGTGTTTCCAGGCAGCGTCCACGGAGTGGTGGTCCAGGCCAGAAGGAAGACATCCCCAAACTCATCTCCAAGAATCTCACGCAGTTCAACCGAAGACTGTGCCAGTGCCTCAGAAGTGATGCGGAACTTAATATATACGGATGGGTCTTCAGTATCCTCCTCGTAACCCAGCGCCACCTCGTGGGAGCTTAACGATGTCCCACATCGCGGACAGTGTGGTGTCGTTCTATACCCTCGATAGACCAGGCCCTGGTCCCAGAGCTGCTTGATGGCCCACCACCCTGACTCAATGTAATCATCCTTCAGGGTGATGTAGGGGTCGTCCATGTCGATCCAGTGACCGACACGCTCTACCATTGTCTCCCATTGCCGAATGTATTTGAACGCACTCTCCCGGCAACGCTCATTGAACGCTGCCACGCCATATTCTTCGATCTGTTTCTTACTCTTCAGGCCAAGAGTGTGTTCAACCTCCAGTTCAACCGGCAACCCGTGAGTGTCCCAGCCAGCCTTACGCGGGGCGTAGAAGCCACGCATGGCCTTGTAACGGCACGGCACGTCTTTGAACAGGCGGGATAGCACATGGTGTATGCCAGGGCTGCCATTGGTGGTCGGGGGACCGTCGTTGAAGCTGAAAAGAGGCTGGCCGCGCCGCTGTTCGAGACTCTTCTCGAAGATGCCGTTATCCTTCCAGAACCGAAGAGTCTCAACCTCCATGTCAGGGAAGCGAGCCTTGGAATCAACAGCTCTAAACATCTCTAGCGCCCCTTTGGATGAATAACGACCTTCCGCTCAATCTCCTCACCAACGCTCTCGGTATACACATCAGGATGATTCGCAAGTGCAAGATGAACGACACGACGTTCATCCGGCGGCATGGGCTCAAGCGCCATGGATCTGCGACGGTATCTGGCCTGATCGGCCAGTTTTCGCGCCAAATCTTCCAGGGCAGTGTATCGCCGTCTCTTGTATCCACACACGTCTATAGAGAGCGCCGGCCAGTCAGATTCGCGCGATGCGATGATCAGGCGCACTAGATGCTGCAGTGCAGACAGTGTCATCCCACGGCGCCCAATGAGGACACCGAGGTCATCTCCCTCGATATTGAGCACTATCGAGTCCGCCACCCGTTCACATATAACCTCGCCGTCAAGCTCCAGAAGGCCCAGAATCTGTCGCACTACCTCAGCACCAATCTCAGCACTGCGGTCGTATACCGCGCCAGGCTGAGGATCGTCAACGAGTTCTTCGATATCGAAATCGTGGGGTGTGGTTTCTTCTACAGCAGCATCATCTGCCGCACCGTCTGCGTCACCTTTTCGGACGGATTCTGCCGCCATCTGCAGTGGACCATCATCGTTGTGATCACTCACGTCAGGGTCAGGATCGTACATTGAATACTCCTCATCTGGCGAGGCTCTCCACTACGGGAGAACACTAGCTGGGCTTGGTAACAGCCTTTGACGCGCCACGCCGCAGGTAACCCCATCCACCACCGACTACGTACTGCGTACCAATGCCAATAAGATTCGATATAAGCCAGAAAAGTGGCAGGCCGGCCGGGAACATTATAGTGAAGAGGCCGAACATGAGCGGCATCATCATGAGCATCATCTGGTTCGTCGATGCCTGCCTGGGATCTGGCGACGGTGGCGTCGTCATCTTCTGTTGTACGAACATGGTGCCACCAACAAGAATGGCCAGGATCATAGTGGTATCGGGTTGTCCAAGATCAAGCCAGAGGAAACTGCTGTTCACGGGAATCGCCCTGGCAATCGTCTCAGATCTATACAGGTGCTGAGAGAGGTCAAGGAGGTTCTCAGGGGTTGTCGCCAGCGTCTTGATGATAGACTGGTACAGCGCGATCCAGACAGGAAACTGGATAAGCATGGGCCACATGCACCCGACAGGGTTGATCCCTGCCTCCTTGTACAGCTTCATCGTCTCCTGCTGGAGCTTCGCCTTATTCTTCGCGTACTTCTTCTGCAGCTCCTTCATCTTGGGCTGCAGTTCCTGCATAGACTTCATGGACTTCGTCTGTTTGATGGTAACCGGAGTCAGCACCAGGCGCACAACGATAGTGAAGACAATGATGGCCAGTCCAAACTCAATCGCGCTAGGCATTGCCCCGGACAGCGCAATAAGGCTGTTCATGGCAGGGCGCAGTATGATTACGTTCCATACTTCGATCATCTAGTGCATCACTCCATGTCCAAAGGGAAACTATACGCGACGGACCGTGCCACCGGATCTATCGCGAAGAGAACGTTGTTCTGTGCACGCACGTACACCAGCCCGTCCAGATAAAGGGGAGATGCGACGACTTCCGCGTTCACTGTGGAAGCTCGGTCCCTCGTCGGATCAGGGACTCTTGCACCCATACCTGACGCGCGATCCACAACATGAACGTCGCCGCTCTGAGAAACCACTACTATGCTGTCGTTTGCCAGCACAGGACTACCTGCGATCGAATCATCAGTATCGTACGGCTCCACCCATCGGGCGACACCGGTCTCGCGATCCAGAGCATACAACATGCCGTCCAGAGACGCAGCATAGAGCACATCATCAACAATCAGCGGAGTAGACCAGAACCAGTTGTTGGCATGGAATTCCCACGCTTTGGTCTCCGCACCAAGTGGAACTGCGATCAGGCTCCTGTTGAAGGTGCCGACGTACAGAATGTTCCCAACTATAACTGGAGAAGACACGAACCCGAACTCTCCTTCATACGACCACGGCAACGTCTCTCCCGTCGCGGCATCAAGGGAATAAACGTGTCCATCAAAGGTGCTCACATACACTACTCCGTCGCTCACCGCCGGAGTCACCCAGAGTTTTCCATCCAGGTGCTCGGACACCCACAATTCATCGCCGTAGGCACGGTCGAGAGCATAGACAACTCCATGCGTCCGGCCACGATCTGAAACGGAGCTCGCTACGAACACTTTGTCTTCGTAAACTGTCGGATCACCCACGATCGGACCGATCGAATCATCTGTTCTCGGATACATCCACTCGCCCGCACGCAGTTGAGGGAAACTCATCCCAGCAAGCCGCGCATCAGGATCCAGCATCAGCACCTTACCATCATAGGTTCCTACACAGATGTGGCCATCGGTCAGCACCGGCGTAGCGTACAAGGTTGATGCGACTTCAGAAGTGCCACAGCCGAATGTACCCCTCACAAGTGTCGTAACAGGATAAGCCCATTCCTCGGTAGATGGAAATGGCTCTCCAGCTGCCCGGGCAGACGGGTTCACTGCCAGTATCTGTCCATCAGCTGAGCCGACGTACAGGTGCTCACCGTCGCTGACGATACCCGCAAACCCCTGCGCTGCCGGCGCTGCGCAGCCGAAAGTCGAAGCCGCAACAAGAATCGCTGCCAACGCGATCAGAGGCAATCTAACAGACTTCATCAATTCGTAACACGCATCCTCTCAGTGGATTCAATGGTAGCGGAGGGAACCGGGTCATATCGTGACTGAGAAAAGGGATGACACCTGCACAATCTGTACACTCCGAGGGTAAGACCCCTCAGAACACCGTGCCGCTCGATGCTTTCAGCCATATATTCTGAGCACGTAGGCTGGAACCGGCAACGATGAGGAGTCACCTCAGAAATTGTCCTCTGGTACAGACGAACCACTGCAATGGCCATCGAGGCAATCCGACGTGCATACGCCGGCTCGCACGAGTAGTTCCCGTAATTCGCGTTCGAGATCTCGGTACTCTGCACTCTGTATACTCGTTCGGGCGATCACCACCACATCCCAACCCGGTGGTACCGCCCGGATATTGGTTGCCGCTCGAATGCGCCGCTTGGCGCGGTTGCGTACCACGGCGCCTCCCACTTTCTTTGATACCACCACACCGAGACGACTCACCCCAAGACCGTTGGGAAGCACCCTGACTACCATCATCGATCCCGCATAACTCCGCCCTTGGCGAAACACAGCAACGAACTGTTCACGCCTGGTGAGAGACCACGGTCTGTTCATTCAGGAGCTAGACAGGTGTAAGCTTACGACGCCCCTTGAGTCGGCGCGCTTTCAAGACTCGCATGCCGGCTTTGGTGGAACTACGCGCGCGAAACCCAAGCTTCCTCGCGCGGGGAATCCTCTTTGGTTGATAGGTCCGTTTCGGCATAATTCTCTCCTACGAACTGGACGGTGCCGACGCGGTCCATCCAGTCTGCCAGATGTGCCCCGGACCATACGGCAACAGCGCAAGGAAACGCGCGCGCTTAATTGCCTCGGAGAGCCGGCGCTGGTGTTTGGAACACGCCCTGGACTTATGGCGCGACGCTATCTTGCCGCCACCCTGAATGTAGCGCGCCAACAAGGCCGTATCCTTGTAATCGATCGGAATCCGGTCAGCACAGAACGGACACACTCTGGGCCGGCTGCCACGAAACCTCGATCGCCTTCTAGTAGATCCCCCGTATCGGTAGTTCGGCATTCACTCACTCCTCAATGTCTAAGGGTCAAACGGCATGTCGTCAGGGACGATATCTCCTTCTTCAGGAAACGACGCCGCACCGGACGGTCTGCCGAGAAATACTACGCTGTTGGCGGTTACCTCGAGACTGGTGCGGTTCTGGCCATCCTGTGCCTGCCATTCGCGTGCATGCAATCGGCCCTCAACGTACACTTGCTGGCCCTTCTTCAGATACTGGTTGCACTGCTCGGCTTGCCTGCCCCACACCGTTACACGGAACCAGTCCGTCTCTTCGCGCGCCTCTCCCTTGGAAGTGGTGAATCGATGGGTGGTCGCCATGCGAAATGACGTAACGGATTTTCCATCAGCAGTGTACCGCATTTCGGGATCAGCGCCCAGATGCCCGATAAGAATCAACTTGTTGAGAGTCGCCAATGGTTATTTGCTCCTCTTAATCACGAGGTAGCGAAGCACATCCAGATCGTTCTCGAGTACCTCTCGGATCTCACGCACATGCTCCGGTTCCAGTTTGAACCGCATCATACCGTAGTTTCCCTCAATGTACTTCTTGATCGGATACGCCAGCCGTTTCTTGCCCCAGCGCTGTGTCTCGTCTACAACGCCCTGCCGTTCAGTAATCATATGACCGACATTTTCAAGTTTCAAGGAAACAGCGTCGTCGGTCGCCTCCGGACTTACGATAGCTACAAGTTCATAGTCGCACATGGCGAACATTATAACATGTCAGTAGCCAACGTGTAATCGTCTTTGGAGTGAGACGGGCAATCCGGCCTGCTGCATCGACTGAGCGACAGCAACCACGTTATAGGACACGCGGTGGAAAGACACCTCGCCGACAGAAGTGTCCAGAATCGCATAGGCTGCCCGAGCATCCCCGTCCCTCGGCTGACCGACCGAGCCCGGATTGATCATTAGTCTCCCTTCGAGCTTCTGTACGGAGGCAGTCGGAGCGGCGGGATGCCGGCATTCTGCAGCCCGACTCATGTACGCAATCAGCGGCCTGTGTGTGTGCCCAATGAGAGCATGCCGTTGCTCGCACCACGGCCCCAGCATTCGAACCTGAGAGGCAGCAACAACATACTCCCAGACAGGATCGCGTGGGGAGCCGTGAACGAGCAGGAAGTCTCCCACACTGCACCGGATAGACAGATCAGAGAGGAATCGCTTTGATGAGAGGGTGAGTCTGCATCGGGTCCAACGACAAACCTCCGCTGCATCAGCGTTGAAACGATCCAGACTAACCTTTCCCAATACCGCCAGGTCGTGATTCCCCGAGACACCAGCGAAAGGATACGCGGAAAGAACTTCGATACACTCATTGGGGGCGGGGCCAGAGCCGACGACATCACCCAGGAGCCAGATCGCATCGAACGGTTCCAGACGATCGGCACTGTCAAGAACCGACCGCAGTGCTTCAGCATTAGAATGCACGTCGGCCACAACAAGATACCGGCCCATCACCATGCACTATAGCACGCGAGCCGCACAGCTTTGAGTGCTACCTGTCCGATGATATAATCGCGCCGATGGATCTGTCTACCGTCGGCGAGTTCGGTCTCATAGAACTTATCAATGATGTGATACAACCCACGCTCCACACACCCTCAGTTGCTGCCAGGAGAACGGTGATTGGCATAGGTGACGATACTGCCGCATGGGCCGGTTCCGATGCGCTGCAGCTTGCGACTACCGATTCGCTGGTAGAAGATGTTCATTTCTCATTCAACTGGTGCGCATGGGAGGATCTGGGACACAAATCGCTCGCGGTTAACCTCAGCGATATTGCAGCCATGGGTGGCGTTGCCTTGTACGCTCTCGTATCGCTCTCCTGCCCGGGCGATGTCGACTCTGACTCAATTGTTAGCTTCTACAAAGGCATGACCGGGCTTGCTACAGAGCATGGTGTGGTGATCATCGGGGGAAATCTGACCAGGTCGCCGTTCGTCACATCCTCCGTGTTCGTGATGGGCGAATCTCCAACAGGAAGGCTGCTGCGCCGTTCTTCGGCACGCCCTGGAGACGTTATCGCAGTGACCGGCTCACTCGGAGCCGCGGCTGCAGCACTGACATTGCTTACCCGTGAAGGTTGTGCGCCGGCCTACACACCCGAATGTCTCAGACACGCCCTTGTCCGACCTCGCCCAAGATTGAACGAAGGCCGACAGTTGGCAGATGCAGGCGTGGAGTGCGCCATAGACGTCAGCGACGGGCTGCTCAGCGACCTTTCGCACATTTGCGAGTGCAGCCGCACAAATGCAACAATTCGCATCGATCAACTGCCGGTGTCGCCAGAGTGTCGCGAAGTTTCCCTGGATCCAGTGTCACTCGCGCTCTCCGGTGGAGAGGCATACGAGTTGCTGTTCACCTGTCCTGACCGAATAGTTCAGAAGGTGATGAGTCAACTTGATTGTCCCGTGACGGTGATCGGACAGATTCAATCCACGTCAGACACACCTTCTGTAATAACGCTCGATCAGGATAACAGGCCGATAGATACCCACGGCACGGGATGGCGGCATTTCTAGCAGGTTGAAGATGCGTACGACTGTAATTACGACGAGTTCTCCCGATGAAACGGTTACGCTGGGCCGAAGCATCGGCGAGTCCTGTGAACCAGGGGACGTGATACTGCTCTCCGGAGAACTCGGCACGGGCAAGACATGCCTTATTGGAGGGATCGCTGCCGGCCTCTCGGTGGCGGAATACACGTTCAGCCCCTCTTTCGTGCTGGTCCGCGAATACCATGGGCGGCTCATGCTGTATCACATGGACTTCTACAGGATCGAATCTCCTGAGGAGGCGGCCGACATTGGCATCGAGGAATACCTCTATGGAGACGGTGTCTGCGCAATCGAATGGTCCGAGCGGGCCTCAGAGTACCTCCCAAGTGATCATCTCTCAATCAAGCTGGAATACACTCCCGGGATTGAAGACACCCGATTGATACAGATCAGTGCACACGGTGCCCGGCACGAGCGCCTCATGCAGCAACTCAGGATACAGAGATAAGGATGAAGCCTAACTTATAATGGAACTCATACTCGACGCATCCGCGGAGTCAACGGCCATAGGTCTTTCGGATCAAGGGACCCTGAAATGGGACTCGGCAAACCTCGACCCTCAACAGCACACGCGACAGCTGTTGCCAGCCATATTGAGTGCCCTTGAGCAGACCGGCACCGCCTTTCGGGAGATCGGACTGGTCGTAGTGGCACTTGGCCCGGGACCATTCAACGGTTTGCGGGTCGCAGCAGCCACCGCTAAGGGGATCGCTGTGGGTGTGGAGGCCGCTCTCGTGGGCGTGCCGACCATGCGCGCCGAGGTTCATCGTTGCCCTTCATCGCTCCACCAGGTACGTCCTGTGTTGCGTGCGGGAAGAGCGGGATTCAGCACCGCCCTGTACGAGTGGCAGGGCCACGCATGGGAGCAGGTTGAAGAGTTGACATACATTGCCCTTCAGGATGCTCATCTGCTTGCGGACAGCACGGTCACGCTGTGTGGAGATACGACAATCCTGCCACATGCACAGTCACAGAACTGCCCGGAGACCTGCCCGAGCAGACTGCAGACGCTGGCTTCGCTCGGGTGGAAGGACTATGCAGAGGGACAAACTGTGATTCCGGCAGCTCTGCAGCCGATCTACCTCCGCCCACCCCACATCACTACCCCGCGAGACAGGAGACACTGACATGGAACTACCGAGTCTGGGCAGCCCGGATCTTAATACATCATCGCTCGATTACTGTTTCGGTTGCGGCGAGCTTAACCCGATCGGACTGCACCTGAAGCCTCGCTTCGACGGTGAAAGAGTCAGTTCCAGCTTCACCCCACACCTTGAGCACCAGGGGTGGCACAACGTTACCCACGGAGGGATCCTGTATAGCGTACTTGATGAGATAACGGCGTACGTGGTGCTCTGTTCGGGCTACAGCTTTGGAGTCACCGCACGAAGCGCAATCAGGTTCAGGCAGGTTGCCCCAACAGATCAGACACTGACTGCACACGCCTGGGCGACCAGGGTCACGCCCAGATTCATCGATGTCCATGGTGTCCTCGAGGTAGCGGGTGGCGAGATCGTGGCCGAGGTTGACTCCACATTCATACCCGGGGATCGCTACCGCAGGGCCTTCTTATGGGACATGGATGGAGTGATTGTGGACTCGGCGGATGCTCACTATCTGTCATGGAAAGAGGCATTCGCACAGCGCGGAACCGCCTACAGCGAGGAGGAGTTCAAAGCGCTGTTTGGTTCACGGGACGACCTCATCATCAGGGAGGTCATGGGCCCACTTCCGCCGGATAGCGTAGATGAGATAGCTGAAGACAAGGAGCAGCGCTACCGCGACCTGGTTCGTGGACGGGTGAAGGTCTTTCCAGGGGTAATTCCGCTGCTCGGTGCGATGAAGCACGGAAAGTATCCGGTCGCGCTGGGCAGCTCAGCGCCACGTGAGAACATCGACGCGATCATTGACGAACTTGGATTGGGCGATGTATTTGACGTCATTGTGAGCGGCACGGACGTAGACGAGGGCAAGCCAAGCCCGGAGATATACCTCGCAGCCGCCCGGCGATTGGGTGTAGATCCGACCGACTGCGTGGTCTTCGAGGACGCCCCCCTCGGTGTTGAAGCTGCTGTCCGCGGCGGCATGAAGTGCGTGGCCGTTACGAACAGCCATCCTGCTGAGTCGTTGCAGGATGCCACCCGCGTTGTTGACTCTATAGAGGATATCGACCTTGTTCAATTGATACGATGGTTATAACTCGAAAGGAGAACCCACCTACATGTCATCACGTGAAAGCGAAATCCAGCGAACTCTAGTCCTCGTGAAGCCGGACGCCATGCAACGCGGTCTCGCAGGTGAGATTATCTCCAGACTGGAGAGAAGAGGACTTCGCATCGCAGCAATGAAACTGATGCAGGTGGACAGCGAACTCGCAGGAAGACACTACCAGGCCCACGTTTCCAAGCCCTTCTTTGCCGACTTGGTTTCCTTCATCACATCCTGTCCGATAATTGCACTGGTCGTCGAAGGCCGAAACGCAGTAGACGTCGTGCGTCAGACGATGGGGCAGACAGATTCAGCAAAGGCAGCACCGGGTACGATTCGTGGGGATTTCGCCTTGGATATCCAGAATAACCTCGTCCACGGCTCGGATTCAGCGGAGAGTGCGGAACGAGAGGTCTCGCTATTCTTCAATGACAAAGAGCTTATGACGTACAGTCGAAGCATCGATACCTGGCTCGGGAGCCCCTGATACAGAATTACTGGATCCGCAGGACCTGAACTGCGTCTTTCCACAACTGCTCGAGTTGGTAGTACTCCCTCTCTTCAGGTGCAAAGATGTGGACAACTACGGCACCGTAATCAGCCAGCATCCAGCCCGAGCTAGCTGAACCCTCCTTGTGCAGGGGCATCTCATTGCGTGCCTTAAGGGTTTCGAGGATCGCATCCCAGATTGCCTCCAACTGGCGTTCGCTCTCCCCGCTACATACGACAAAGTAATCGGAGAAGGAACAGGAGGCACGCACATCAAGAATCACCACATCCACCGCCTGCTTCTCCGAGGCGACGTCAGTTGCGAGACGTGCGATATCGACTGGCTCCAGTACCATACCTCCGAACGGCATTATAGCATCTCATCCACGGGCCCACGCGAGTCGAGAGCGCTCACCGTACAGGCGTGCACGCTCCGAAGAAGAAACTGGCGACGCGGGTAGACATAGGGTGGATTGGAGATCGCGGCGAGCAGACAGTACGTCACTTTTCCCGTGTTCGCGCTACCTTGCTATAATGGCAACGTGCAGAACTTAACACCTCGCAGATGGCAGAGCAGTATCTACTATCTGCTTCTATTCGTTGCCGCGCTCGCGCTCCTCGTACTCTTCATGCCTGAAGGCACTGGACCGGAGAAGGTCAGCATCACGGAATTTGTAGCTCAGGCCGAAAGGGGTGCCATAGACCGGATTGTGCAAAAGGACGACTCGGTCACGGGATACTCCCAGGACCAGAGTCGGTATACTGCAGATTACTTTGGCAGCACAAACGATCTCATGGAAATCCTTCGGGATTATGGTGTTACCGTTGGCGAAAATGGGGTCGCACTGGAGGTTGAGGCATCTGGCCATGATTGGGGCCTGATAGCACTCCAGGTCTTTCTGCCCATCGGACTTCTCGCAGCATTGTTCATATTCTTCTTCAGGTCGGCCCGCGGCGCTGGCTCACAGGCATTCAGCTTCGGGAAGAGCCGGGCCCGCCTGAATTCGCCCGATCGACCCCAGATCACGTTCCTGGATGTCGCTGGAAGCGAGGAGGCTAAGGAAGAGGTCCAGGAGATCGTCGAGTTCCTGAAATCGCCTGACAAGTTCCAGTCCCTTGGGGGTCGCATCCCCCGCGGCGTTCTCCTTGTCGGCTCTCCTGGAACAGGGAAGACACTGCTCGCAAAGGCGATCGCTGGCGAGGCACAGGTTCCTTTCTATTCCATAAGCGGCAGCGAGTTCGTCGAGATGTTCGTTGGTGTGGGTGCTGCACGAGTCCGCGACCTTTTTGACCAGGCCAAACGAAATTCGCCATGCATTATCTTCGTCGATGAGATAGACGCCGTGGGGCGCCATCGGGGAGCAGGTGTTGGTGGCGGTCACGACGAACGCGAACAGACTCTCAATCAGATCCTGACGGAGATGGACGGATTCGATACTAATGCGAAGGTTATCGTGGTCGCAGCCACAAACCGACCGGATATTCTTGACCCTGCCCTCCTTCGTCCGGGAAGATTCGACCGCACAATTGTGGTCGACCTGCCCGATATCAAGGAACGGGTGGCGATACTCAAGGTGCACACGAAGGACAAGCCGCTCAGTGATGACATCGACCTTGAGGTTATCGCCCGCCAGACTCCCGGCCTTAGCGGTGCAGATCTTGCAAACATCACTAATGAGGCTGCGCTGCTGGCTGCGCGACGCAATCTGAAGAGAATCGGGCCTAGAGAATTGGAGGATGCTGCAGACAGAGTACGGATGGGTCCCGAACGCAAGAGTCGCGTTATGAGCCAACATGAGAAGCTCATCACAGCATACCATGAAAGCGGACACGCTCTCGTCGCACGCATGCTGCCTAACGCTGATCCCGTCCATAAGGTATCGATCGTCGCCCGCGGAATGGCCGGCGGGTACACACAAGTCCTGCCCGCGGAGGACAGGCACTACTGGTCACGATCGCAACTCGACGATCAGATCGCGATGATGCTTGGCGGCCGTGCGGCGGAAGAGCTTCAATTTGGCGATATCACCACGGGCGCACAGAGCGACCTCAAGACAGCAACCACAGTTGCCCGCCGTATGGTCACCGAATGGGGTATGAGCGATAAGCTGGGCCCGCGAACCTTCGGACAGCGCCAGGAGATGGTGTTCCTTGGGAAGGAAATCAGCGAGCATCGTGACTACAGCGATCTGGTGGCCCAACAGATAGATGAAGAAGTCCACAACCGCATCCACACTGCGTACACCACTGCGAAGAAATTGCTGGAGGAGAATCTCTCCAAGCTTCAGCAGATAGCAAGCCTGCTTATGGAGAAGGAGACGATCGTCGAGGAAGACCTCGCCTCCGTATTTGACGAAGCGCCGACACAGCCTTCAACGACTTGAAGCTGTACCAGCGAAGAGTAATCGCGAACCGCGCGCCTATGTTCCAAGGCGCGCGGTTTCTTCTTCTATTACCGATTCGTCCAGCTTCTTGAACAGTGGCTTTGCTTCACCAAGCGCCTGGCCCGGAGACGGCCGAACCATCTGCCAGCCTTGCTCCAGCAGGGTATCTCCAAGTCCAAGCGACCTGTGCAACGCCTCAGAGCTGAATGGCAGATACGGACTGAGCATCGTGCTCAAGGCTGCAAGTACGCCCATCACCGTGTACAATGACCTGCCCGCAGTATGGCGAGACTCCTTGATCGTCTTCCACGGAGCCTGATCGTCGAGATACCGATTCGCCTGCTGTGCCAGCGCCATTGAGTACCGCATGCCCTCTCTGAAGCTGCACTTCGCCAATGCACCCCGCACGTCGATCAGAGTCTGCTCCGCCAGTGCCAGAAGCTCTTGCGATTTCGGATCCAACTCTCCAGGATCGGGGACTACGCCTCCGAAGTGACGATGCGTGAACGTCAGGACGCGATGCGCGAGATTGCCATATGTCCCGACCAGCTCATCATTATTCCGGTGAACAAACTTGTCCCAGGAGAAATCACTGTCCTGCGTTTCCGGCATGGAAGCCGAAAGGTAGTACCGCAGTGGATCGGGGTCATACCTCTCGAGGTAATCATCAACCCAGACGGCCCAGTTTCGACTCGTAGAAAGCTTCTGACCCTGAATGTTAAGAAACTCGTTGGACGGCACGTCGTACGGCAGATTGAGTCCTCCGTACGCGATGAGAGTGCCCGGCCAGCTGAGCGTATGGAAGAAGATATTGTCCTTACCTATGAAGTTGAAGATCCGCGCTTCCTGCTTCCAATACCGCTCCCACAATGTGTCGTCTCCCTGCAGCTTGGCCCACTCCTTAGTGGCTGAGAGATACCCGATCACCGCCTCAAACCACACGTATATACGCTTGCGCTCGTATCCCTCGAGGGGAACGGCTATCCCCCAGTCTATGTCGCGGGTAATTGCGCGATCGCGCAATCCCTCGTCGAGAAAACGGCGCGTTGCACCGATCACGTTAGGACGCCAGTGGCTCATGCCATTGACCCAGGCAGACAGCTGATCCTGAAGGGCACTCAGCTTGAGGAAGAAGTGCTCGGAGTATTCGAAACGTGGCTCAGTCGCACAGAGAACACACCGGGGCTCGCCGAGGTCTATCGGGTCAAGCGGCTTTCCACAAGACTCGCACTCATCACCACGAGCATTGGACGAATTGCAGTTGGGACACATCCCAATCACATAACGGTCAGGTAGGAAACGTCCGCAAGAGGGACAGTATGCTTGAAGCACAGCTTCCTTGTACAGATAGCCCTTCGTGAGCAATCTAAGGAATATATCTTGCGTCACTTCCGCATGATTCGCGGTGCCGGTAGTCGTATACAGGTCCCATGAGATGCCAAGCTTGCCCCAGCAATCTACGAAAAGTGCGTGATACTTGCGCGCTATGGCTTCTGGTGTCGTACTCTCCTTTTCAGCTCTAATAGTAATCGGCGCACCATGCTGGTCGCTGCCGGATACCATCAGCACCTCATTACCTATCATGCGGTTGAACCGGGCGAATATATCGGCAGGAAGGTACGCACCGGCAATGTGTCCCAGGTGCAATCGTCCGTTTGCATAGGGCCAGGCCACTCCTACGTGGATACGTTCTGACAAGTAAGCCTCCTTAGCCACGTGCCGAAGTGCCGGCGGAAGATGTCATGTGCGTCGGTGACACGGGGTGAGTGTCGATTATAGCTTAGACATTTAGGCGATGCCAGCAGCTTCCTTGACTCTATAGAGCGAGCGGGGTATATTCTTCTTCACTTTTAGCCGCTGGAGGGTTCATGCAGTATCCCAGATTCAAGGAAATGGAACGATCCTATGGTTTTGACGAGGTGGCACTGGTTCCAGGAGACGTTACCATAAACCCAGATCAGACAGACATCACTTTTGCGATTGGATCGCACGTATTCGACTTCCCGATCATTGCATCGGCCATGGACGCGGTGGTCAGTCCCTCCAGCGCCATTTCATACGGCAGACTTGGCGGACTAGCTGTTCTTAACCTTGAAGGAGTACAGACGCGTTACGAGGATGCTGACACCGTACTGGAGAGAATTGCGGTAACGCCGCAAGCCGAGGTGACAGCCCTGTTGCAGAAGCTCTATGCGGAGCCTATCAAGGAAGGGCTGGTCGCCAAGCGCATCCGCACCATCAAAGAAGCGGGCATTGCGTGTGCCGCCTCGATAACTCCTGCCAATACCAAACGTCTTTCTCCCATAGCACGTGACGCAGGGATGGATATTCTTGTCGTCCAATCGACGGTGACGACGGCTACCCATCTGTCGAAGAGCGCTAAGGGACTGGTCCTGAGTGAGCTATGTGAACAGATCGGTATACCAGTTATAGTGGGCAACTGCTGCAGCTACAATGCCGCACTCGAGCTGATGAGGACCGGCATCGCCGCGGTTCTCGTTGGGGTCGGGCCGGGTGCCGCATGTACTTCACGCGAGGTCCTCGGAATAGGTGTTCCGCAGGTTTCCGCCACCTCGGAGTGCGCTGCGGCAAGAGAAACGTACTTCAAGGAATCAGGACATTATGTATCCATAATCACGGATGGAGGATTCCGCGTGGGCAGCGATATCTGCAAGGCGCTTGCAGCCGGTGCAGACGCCGTAATGGTGGGATCCCCTCTGGCTCAGGCAATCGGAGCACCCGGCGGTGGCTTTCACTGGGGGATGTCCCATCCGCATCCAGCACTGCCAAGGGGGACCAGAGTCAAGGTGGGCAGCGTTGCCTCACTTGAGCAAGTACTGTTTGGTCCGACATCCGTTACGGACGGCACTCAGAACTTCGTTGGAGCACTTCGCACCAGCATGGGTATGTGTGGCGCACGCGACATCCGCGAGATGCAGCACACACGCATGATCATCGCTCCATCAATCAAGACCGAGGGCAAGTACCTGCAGATGATACAGGGCGCTTAGGCGCTGCTCCCGAGCAGGACGACAATAAGAACGGCCCGCCATGTGGCGGGCCGTTCTATTCCACAAAAATGCCGCCGGGCCTGCGAGAAGCAACTACCAGTCGCACGCCAACCGACAGCTACTCGTAATCATCATCTTCCCCGTCGCCCTCTTCATCATCTACCCTGCCATTCTCGACGACGCTCATCCTTCCAATGGAAACCACACGGCCTCTATCTGCCATACGTGCGTCGTATGACGCATTGCAGATCGCCTCGTGTACAGCACCAAACACTGCCTCGCCATGAGACACGTCAACCATCAGTGCGTCAACCCCCGCACGCCAGAGAGAAGTGACCTGATCCGTCTGAATCGCTTCGTCCACCAGCAATACCACAGGCGTGCCTGTGAGACTGTGCACACGTCGACAGCTTACGGCACCGGACAATCGTTTCGGATCCACGTCACTGGACTTCATAACGAACGCGTCGACACCCAGATCCGCAATCGCACGTAGACGGCCAGCCTCAAGCCCGGCTTCCACTACCACAAACTTGCCCCATGAGTCTCGTGACAATAGGGCGGAAGGTCCCTCCATCTCCGTAATTACGAAATCAATGGAACGATCGGAATCGTCCACGGACGAAGCTGCCTCCGATGTCGCCCAGATGCCTATCGGGATCGCTTCATTGGGCAGCAAATGGACGACAGAAGCAGTGGCCTCGGCAGTCGCTTCTTCGGCAACTACAACAGCGTCTGCAAGTGGTAACGCCGGTTGAACCTGCTCAGCGCTCGTCCCTGGCGGCATGCGCGCGATCAACAGCATTCGCCGCGCAGTGCTTTCGAGTGCACCGAAACCGAATCCAATAGGTTTTGAGGTCTTGTGAAGTCTTTGAAGCCGATCGCCTATTCTGCTCAACAGCACACTCCCACAACCGTACTCACAGCACTTGCCCTTTCATCTCTGGCCACATATCAGGAAACCGCACAAAGATGACGCGAGACAACATCGTACCCGTAAATGCGGTGCATACAGTAATCTGGCATGAGAACGGTCTGCAGCCTGACAAATAGCTCCCCGTTACTCCTCTCATGAATGCTCAGGCTCGATCTCCGCTTCCTCCGTCATCTCCTCAACCTCTTCGGGTTCCTCCTCAACCTCGACGACAGGCTTCCGCTCGGCTTCGATCCTGGCGACAACTACATCCCGATCATTGAGGATCACCACGCCATCAGGCGGATGGATATCACCGACACGCAACGCATCCCCGGCATCCACCAGTCCGCTGACGTCGATATCCAGCCGCGCGGGGAGATCTGAAGGCAGACACTCAACACTCAGCGAAGACGATTCGATCTCAAGCCTATTCGCCTTCGATACAAGAGCGGGAGCTTCTCCTACAACGTGGACAGGGACCTCCACAGTCATCTTCTCCTTGCTCCTTACCTGGTAGAGGTCAACATGAAGCAGTTGTCCGCTGACCGGTTTTCGCTGGATCTCGCGCACAAGAACGGTTCGCGACCTCTTCTCACTGGCGACTTTGAGACTGATCAGTCGGGACTTGCCTGCACGTGATATCACTCGCTCGATCTCTACAGTAGGCCCCTGCAGTGCGACCGAGTGTACTCCATGGCCGAACAGATGCGCCGGAGTCATTCCGGAACGACGCAACGCATTGTTGTGTTTTCCAAACGTGTCTCTGTGCTCCAATGCGAGGGAAATCTTGTCCATAACGGTAGCTCCTGTTTCCTCGGGCCGCGTCGATGCGCTGGCCGCAACGCTATAACCGGACTATGCTATCACCAGTACGAGCGTCAATCAAGCCAACTCTCATCAGGCGCTTGCGTCCGCAAATTGTCTGCCCTATTATTCAGTCACCACGCAATGATTGCGTAACCCATCTTACACGCGTCCAATCTTTCTTCAACGGAGGTACGGAGCTATGAAACAGGACTATCTGCTGCCCAGTCCACCACCACCTGCCATCAGAGAAGCCATGGCGAAAGCCGTTCAAAGGAAAGAGAAGGGGTTGGATGTTTACGACTTCAGCAGCGGGAACATCGGAAACCTCATGGTGAGCCAGCACATATTCTCTCGGATGGAAGTGACCGTTGCGGATACGGTCATCCCGGACCTCCGAGCAGTCGCAGAAGGACTCAGGGATGGCCTTATGGCTGCCAATTATCCTACTCCACAAGGTGTAGCATATTCTCCCACGGGCGGCACTGATCCCATTCGGGCGCTGGTTGCACGATACTACCGTGAGCTTCACGGCATCCCCATCGAAGATGATGCATCGGATCGGGTGATCGTCACTGCTGGAGGCCAGCAGGCCATGACCGCGGCGCTCCGCTCGATAAAGCCTGGTACGCCTGTACTCGTGCCACAATGGGAGTATGCCCCCGCATCAGGAGTGATCAAAGCTCACGGACTTGAAGAGCTCCGGGTGACCATGAAGGACGACCTGTCCATCGATATGGATGACTTCCAAAGCAAGGTTACACCCGGGTCAGTGAGTTACGTGAGCATGCCCAACAACCCAACCGGCTATATGTCCCCTGAGCAGTTGAGAGACATGGTTCGGATCATGGTCGCCTACGAGGGAGCAGTTGTGTGGGACGCACCGTACCTGCTGACGCTTCTCCGTCTTGACGGCAAGACAGCTTCGTACGATGCCATGCTGGTACAGGACACTCTTAACGCGCTGCGCGAGATAGGAGAAGAATATCACCAACACCTGTGCATACTGTCGAGCCTCTCGAAGTCGTGTCTGATTGCCGGCCTCAGGTTTGGCTTCGCGTACGGCAGCACGCAGTGGGTGGATAACATGGAGGCCATCGTCGGGCGTGAGAACCTGAGCAGTCCGACACCATCATTCATTACCGGCAAGGAGGTACTCCGCCGCTTCCTGGATGAACCCAGGAGCTACGAGTGGGTCTGCAGAGTCCTGGCCAACCGCTTGAATATCCTCATCGAGGAGACAGGCCCGCACCTGATACTGCCGGGCAATGGCTTTTTCGGAGCACTCTACGTACTGGTGAGTACGGGTAACCAGCCGTGCAAACCATTCGCAGATCGCCTCATCGAAGAGAGCGGAATTGTCACCGTCCCCTGCAACCAATTCTACGGCGGCGAGGCCCACGCGGTGAGGTTGTCGCTTGTCTCAGTGCCCTGGACCGAGAATGAGGATGGCTGGATAGCCAGCGTAAAGGCGCTTAAATCGGCACTGTCGTGAAGACAGAATACCCTGCAGCGCATCTGAAGTGCTGCTTGCACAGATAAGCAGGCGACCATCCGGCGAGTCGGTTCGCCGGATGGTCTGTCGTAGAACCCGACTTCGCTGTTGGGTTTTACTTGCGATATATGCCCCTACTATAATTGCCGATCGGAGGTGCTACATGAGTGAAGCCTTGACCATCGTCGAGCAAATCCTCGACGAGCACAAGCAGATACACGCAGACTTCAAGGTGCTGAACCAGGTAAGCGGGGACGTCGAGGCTGCTGCACAATTGCAGAGCGATAAGACAAAGGAGTACTTCGTCCCTCGCAGTTTGGATGACGAGGGACGCGGACTGGCTCACTGGAAGGAAATGCTCCGGAATATCGATTCCGGGCTGAAAGCACACTTCCACAAAGAAGAGACCGCACTATCCGATGCGTTCAAGAGGGAAGGCACTCCAGACCTCGAATCGGCACTGTATGACCTGCTCGCCGAGCACGAGAAGATCAACGCACACATTGCAAAGCTGCTGAAAGACGCGGACGACATTGCATCTGGCGGTATGAAGATTGAAGTGTGGGAAGGCAAAGGATGGGGCATGAAGGTCAACATCGACCAACTGCGCAGTGAGATAGAAGAGCATGCCGAACGAGAGCGCGAGCTCCTGGGGCGCATGAAGAACCATCTGCGCGGCAGCTAGAGCGCAGCACCCAGAGTATCGGGTCTATCGTATTCCCCCAAGGGGCTCATCCCAAACGTATGGGCTCCTTCTGACGCTGAACATCACTGCACAGCCAGTCACACGAGACTCTCGTCGTCGCTGAATATGAGCATGCGCACAGATGTGTTCTATAATGATGATTGATACATGCTGGGATGAGTTTCGAGGACAAGACGCAGGCCCAAGTCCCACAAAACAATGAGGCGCGGAAGGGGGAATTATGCGTAGAGGTGCGGGTATCCTGGTGACATCGCTCTTAATCTGTACTCTATTAGTCGGAGGCTGTACGGCCGGTGGTGACGGCAAAGGACCAATAGAGGTTGGCTCTAAAATCGACACGGAAGGCGCCCTATTGGCTCACACTATCATGCTGCTGCTGGAAGACAACGGCTTTGACGTGATAGACAAGTCGGAATTCGGTCCTACTCAGATAGTGCGCAACGCGATCATCAGCGGCGAAATAGACATCTATCCGGAATACACAGGTAATGGCGCCTTCTTCTTCGATGGGACGGATCCCGATGTGTGGAAGGACGCGGGCCGGGGATACGAGACGGTAAGACAACTTGATCTTGAACAGAACGATATCGTCTGGCTCACGCCCGCCCCTGCAAACAATACGTGGGCCATATCCGTGGTCGCCGCCCTCTCCGAAGACGAGGGGCTCAGGACGCTGGATGACCTCTCCAGCTACCTTGCCGACGGAGGGTTCTTCAAGCTCGCGTGCTCTGAGGAGTTCGTGACCAGCCCGGCAGCGCTGCCCGCGTTCCAGGAAGCGTACGATTTTGAACTGACCGACAGCCAACTTCTCGTGCTTGCGGGAGGGAACACAGCCCAGACACAACAGGCCGCAGCACAGGGCATCGATGGGGTAAACGCCGCCATGGCGTACGGCACCGATGGTTCACTGGCAGCGTTAGGCCTGACGATTCTCGACGACCCGAGGGGTGCTCAGCCTGTGTACGAACCGGCTCCAACCATTCGCCGTTCGGTGTACGAACAGTATCCTGAGATCGGTGACATCCTGAGTCCAGTGTTCCAATCGCTCACCCTGGAGACACTGCAGACACTGAACGCCAGAATAGCGCTGGGCGGCGAACAGGCATCTCACGTGGCAAGAGACTACCTTACCTCCAACGGATTCATTGAATAGTACCGTGAGTCTCGTGGCAGGCAGACAGGTGGAGTATCCCGGCCCAAGCCGCGTCGCCACGCTGGGTTCTCTGATGGGTGTAGCGTCGCTTGCCCTTCCATGGCTGACCGTGCGTAGCAGCCGTCTCGCGGAAGGTGAGAGTATCAGTCTCTTGGGCACAGCCAATACTCTCACGGCCGTACTCATCGCCGCATTGTGGGTTGTCGTGCTGGCGTTGAGCCTTCGTCCTGCAACAAGGATGAACGCTTATGCCCTCGCCTGTCTGGGAGCGACACTTCTGCCTCTCACCCTGCTGACCGCGGGAATGGGAGCAGAGAGACTTCTGGCCGATGCACCGGCCGTCGCCCGTGCATCGTTAGGCGGAGCCGTGTGGCTCAGCCTGCTCGCCGGTTATTTCGTGCTCCACACATCGCTGTCCGCGCTCAAGGACCGTCCTTGCGCGCGTCGAGTGCTCATGCTCATAGCGCCGGGGCTCATCCTCCTGCTGGGACTGCTCGGGGCATTCGAAAGCCTCGCTCTATCCGCCGAGTTCACCGGTAACGAGCAAAGGTTGGCCCGCGAGACCGGCCGCCACCTGGCTCTTGCCCTTGGCAGCGTCTTCATTGGCGCACTGATAGCAGTCCCTCTGGGAATCGCTGCAACACGGCACCGACGCACGGAGCGTCCCATTTTCCTTATTGCCAGCACAATCGAGACGGTACCAAGCCTGGCCTTGTTCGGACTCATCATCGCGCCTCTTGCGGCCCTCTCTTTCGCATATCCTGCACTGCGAGAGCTCGGCATACGGGGCGTTGGCGCGGCACCTGCGTTGATCGCCCTCATCCTGTACTCACTGCTGCCGATCGTGCACAATACCTATGCCGGCCTGAAACAGGTAAGCCCCGCTGCTCTCGACGCCGGACGTGGCATGGGAATGAGCAATCGACAGCTCTCCTGGAGGGTTGAGTACCCTCTGGCCATTCCACTTATCGGCGAGGGTATACGTACTGCCACAATACAGTCGGTCGGCAACACCGCCGTGGCAGCCTTGATTGGTGCAGGCGGACTGGGACACTTCATCTTTCAGGGACTGGGGCAGGCAGCACCCGACCTCATTCTGCTTGGGGCCCTCTCAGTTATCGCGCTCGCGCTGGTACTGGACACAGTCGCCCGCAGTGCCATCAAAATGCTTACTCCCAGAGGTTTGCGCCGGGAGGGAGACTAATGATCCTGATGGAGGAGCTAACCAAGCGGTATGGCGAAAGCCTCGCGGTGGACACCCTGTCGGTCGAAGTGGCCGCTGGCGAGGTGTGCGTGCTCATCGGCCCGTCGGGCTGCGGCAAGACTACCACGCTCCGCATGATCAACAGGCTCGTAGAACCGAGTGAAGGACGCATATTCATCAATGGCGAGGACACGCGCAAGAGACCACCAGAACTGCTTCGCCGCAGCATAGGTTATGCAATTCAGAGCGTCGGCCTGTTCCCCCACATGACCGTGGAACAGAATATCTCCGTCGTTCCGAGTATCCTCGGTTGGGATCGCTCGCGCATCTCGAATCGCGTTCATGAACTCCTGCTTCTTGTCGGATTGGATCCCGCTGGCTACACCCATAAGTATCCAACCCAGCTGTCTGGCGGCGAAGCCCAGCGTGTGGGTGTGGCCAGAGCACTCGCAGCTGACCCTCCCATCCTGCTCATGGATGAGCCATTCGGCGCGGTGGACCCCCTCACACGTGAACGACTGCAACAGCAATTCCTCAGCATTCAGAAGGAACTGAGAAAGACCGTCGTGCTGGTGACTCATGATCTTGATGAAGCAGTCCGCCTTGCGGACAGAATCGCGGTGATGCGCGCCGGCAAATTGGTCCAATTCGACACGCCAGAGCGGCTTCTTGCAAGCCCCACCGATGCCTTCGTCCGTAGCTTCGTGGGCGCGGACCGTGCACTCAAACGGATTTCCCGCGTACCGGTTACCTCTATGATGCAGCCTGTGAAGACGCTCGTGCGCTCTGGAGACACGCTCTCTGGCGACGTCTCACAAGTGCCGAGGTTTGCCTGGGTCACAGATGCAGATGGACGCCTGCTCGGATGGCTCGACACGGCACAATCCCGGTCCCCCGACTCAGTATTCGAGATCGACGCCGCCCAGGTAGAGTATCTGACGGTACCGGATTCCGCCAGTGCCCGGGATGCCCTCTCCAGGATGCTCGGGCAGGGAGTGCGCTCGATCCCGGTGATCGATGAATCACGGCGCCTCCTGGGAGAGGTCACCCTTCGATCCATTGAGGAGGTGACCGCTGAGTAGCCCGTCAGCCTCATCGAATCTCAGGCTGCGCTGGATTCTCATTGCTGGCGCTGCAATCGCATTCGTGATACTTATCAGCCAGGATGCCTGGTGGATCTGGTTCCTCGGATCGCTCTTCCCCGCGGAATCGCAACTCCTTCACCCTCGGGCCAGCCTGCAGACACTCGTGCTGCAGCACGTAGCGTTGATCGGGATCTCGAGTTCTCTGACTATCGCAATTGGCGTACCACTGGGCATCCTCGTAACGCGCACTTATGGCAGGCCATTTCTCGGCATCACCAGCGATCTCACCGCGCTGGGTCAGACCTTTCCACCCGTAGCAGTCCTTGCGCTGGCCGTCCCCCTTACCGGCTTCGGCTTCAGGCCCACCATTCTCGCACTGGTTCTTTACGGACTACTGCCTGTGGTACGTAACACCATTGCCGGCCTGACCTCGGTACCGGGAGAGGCTCGCGATGCTGCTCGGGGCCTGGGCATGACCGGCGCACAGATCCTGCTTCGTGTGGAGCTACCTCTCGCAGCTCGAATAATACTCGCTGGAATACGCACGTCAGTTGTCATCAACGTCGGGACGGCAATGGTAGGCGCCGTGATCGGTGCAGGAGGCCTCGGTTCACCAATAATCGCCGGCCTCATACAGAACAACCTGGCTTTCATCATACAGGGAGCTCTACCGGCTGCCTTCCTTGCATTGCTGCTTGATCAGGCGATCGCCGGCGTTGAGACGCTCGTCCCGGGCAACAGGGCGACCGCTTGATCACAGGACAACGGCCTGTCCATCCCGACGCGGGTCCGAGGCCGCACAGTAGCCCCCGGGAAGCTACACTATGAACTGACCCCCACCAAACACCGGATCGCCATAGGCACGGGATCGCACATGGTATCCCCACTCCCGCAGTGTCGCCGCAACACTATGCGAGAAACCCTGCTCAAGCAACACTTCGCCATTGGCGTCCACGAACCATCGCGGGGCATCGCACGCCGCCTGTGGGTTCTGTCCATGCCCACACACACGCAGAAATGCCTGCACGTGACCCTGAGGCTGCATCGGCCCACCCATGACACCGAAACTCATCAACGGGCACCCGGATGCCGAGGCGAAAGCAGGCGCCAGTGTGTGGAAAGGACGCTTCCCTCCGGCCACGACGTTGGGATGCCGCGGATCAAGTCCGAAGCAGGCCCCTCTTGATTGCAGGCTGATACCCGTATCGGGAATCACGATGCCCGAGCCGAAGTCCAGGTAGTTGGATTGAATGAATGACACCATCATGCCCGAGGAATCAGCTGCACTGAGGTACACGGTATCGCCGCCCGATTGTCCGGAATCAGATGTTACTGGCCTGCGATCCCAATCTCTCATGCGATCAAGCAGGATCGCAAGACGTCCGTCATCCAACAGTGATGCCACATCACACTCCATGACCTCGGGATCAGCCACGTGGGAACGCACCTCACTATGGGCAATGAACATCGCACGCAGCTGCAGATCCAAACTCTCAGCAGAATCGAGAGGAAGATCGGCGACCCCACTCTCCCGCAGCAGCGTGAGGGCCACAAGGGCGGCAACTCCCTGGCTATTAGGAGGGATTTCATGCAACGTGTAGTCACCGAAGCCGAGAGACACCGGACGCACCCAGGCAGGAGCATGAGACCCAAGGTCCTCCTCAGTAAGCAATCCTCCAGTCTCACGCGCGTACCGAGCTATCTGATCGGCCAGACGACCTCGGTAGAAGGACTCCCCGAATGTCTCAGCGATTTCCGAGAGAGTGTCCGCCTGCGCTTCGCATCGAAAGACTTCACCCACAAGCGGAGCACGTCCCCGAACAAGAAAAGTGTCACCAAACGACTTGAACGCACGATGCCTTTCCGCAGCCCGAGCCCAGTTCCACGCGATGTACGGTGGGACGATGAAACCCTCGCGTGCATATTCGATCGCCGGTTCAAACAGCTCCGCGAAGGGCAGCACGCCAAACCTTCGCGACAGCGAAATCCAGGACGAAACCGCACCGGGTACGGTTACGCTGTTCCATCCGGTAGTCGGCATCTGCGAAAGCCCACGGAACATGTCGAGCGTCCAGGCACGCGGGGATCGCCCGGATGCATTCAGTCCATGAAGTCTATCCCCGTCCCACACGAGAACGAAACAGTCGCCGCCAATACCGTTCATGGTCGGCTCGACCACGGTCAGTGCTATTGCAGTCGCAACGGCCGCATCAACCGCATTTCCGCCACACAGCAGCATCCGAATGCCCGCCTGTGCTGCAAGAGGGTGTGAGGTGGCAACGGTGCTGGATCCAAAAACAGGAGTGCGAACGGATGTATTAGCGTTCTGCCAATCGAAGAGGTGTGGTTCCAAAGTACTCTCCAACCGGTATCCTCGTCCGGAAGTCACGGGAGTATAGCAGACTGACACACGCCGCGAGTGCAGGGCGAACACTGTAAGGCAGACACAATCGCTGAGATCGACGTGATGCGGGTCATCTGTTTCGCCATTTCAAGCTAGACAATACCGAGCTTATTCTGTAACTTGTGAGGCCATGATGAGCACAATGCCGGAAAACGAAACAGTAATTCACGTATTCGGTGAGATCGACTTCAAAATCACGACCGAAGATGTGCTGCGCGCCATGAAGATACGCAAGGTAGCGCCTTCGCTGGAGAGGACGGCCGCAACTCTCGTTGAGCGGGCGACGGAGGTGGCACGACCGAAAGCCCTTTGCCGTGTCAGCTACATTGAGAGCCGAACCGATGACAGCGTGACGATTGAGCACCAGTTCTTCACCAGCCACGTACTGAGGCAGAACCTCGAGGGTATTCAACGTGTCTTTCCATTCGTAGCCACCTGCGGAACCGAGCTGGAACAAATCATGCCGGACAGGTCTGATCTCATGGCCTCATATTGCCTCGACACCATCATGATGCTCGCGGTACAACACGCCCGCCGTCACCTGGAAGGATTCCTTAAGGAGACCTACTCCCTGGGTCAGATCTCTCGCATGGCGCCCGGGTCGCTTGAGGACTGGCCATTGCAGGAACAGCGTCCTTTGTTTGACCTTCTCGGTGATGTGGAGCACCAAATTGGTGTGCGTCTGACTGAGAAATGCCTGATGATTCCCATCAAGTCCGTGTCAGGTTTGTATTTCCCCACCGAGGTCCGTTTCGAGAGTTGCCAACTGTGCTCGCGGGCTAATTGCCCCGGAAGGCGGACTCAATTCGACCCCCAGGCGGCCGCCCGGTACGGCGTCTGATGTACCCTTCACTTGACGCCTCGTCAATTCGATGCCAGCATAGGGTGGCCGATAAACGTCAGCGGCGGCGTTACCCATTACTCCGCGGGCAGCATGATCCCAATTACAAGTCATGATCCATGGATGAGAAGAGCCTCGAACTGCTTGAGTTTCAGGCGGCCAAGAACAGGGTCGCCAGATATGCGTCGTTCGATTTGAGCCGACGGGCGATACTCGATCTGAAGCCCCTCACCAACCGAAAGCGCGTTCAGGAACGTTTACATGAGAGTGCGGAGGCACGCCGCCTCCTTTCCCTCTCGCCCGGCTTCTCCATTGGCCTCATAGACGACATCCGCCCGGCAGTGGCCTTGGCTGCGCAGGGACACGTTCTGCAACCTGAGGACCTGGTCACGATCGCACGTTCGCTTGAGACCGGGGCAGATGCCAGACGGCATGTGGAGGAGGTCCAGGATCAGGTGCCCCTTATTTGGACAATTGCCGAGGCCTTGAGCGATCTGCGCTCGTTGGCGCGCGATATCACCAAAGGCATCGGTCCGGCCGGAGAGATACTCGATTCGGCATCCCCTCGCCTCGGCCAGATCCGCAGGCGCATCATCGAGGCGCGCGCAGATCTGGTGAGCCGGCTCGAAACTCTTATGTTATCCACAGAGGGACAGGGGCTCATCAGCGACCATGTAGTCACCCAACGCGAGGGACGATACGTCATTCCAGTAAAGGCGGAGCATCGGCGCACCCTGCAGGGGATCGTTCACGACGTATCGAACAGCGGCGCTACGGTCTTCATGGAGCCGTGGAGCACCGTTGAGTACGGCAACGCACTGCGAGAACTCGAGTTGGAGGAGAGGGACGAGATACAGCGTATCCTTGCAGAACGCAGTGAGGCCATAGGTCGTCACAGGGTGCAGGTGGAGCGGGATGTGCCGGCCATCACTGACCTGGATATCGCTGTGGCCAAGGCACGTTACGCGGCTGAGGCTCACGCCGTCGAGCCGGTGCTGCTTGACGAACGCAGCAGAAAAGGACAGGGAACGCTCATCGATCTGCGGAAGGCACGGCACCCTCTTCTGGGACCGGAGGCGGTTCCCCTGTCGATGAAGCTGGGGGATGGCTTCCGGGTTCTTGTAGTCACCGGACCGAACACAGGGGGTAAGACGGTGCTGCTCAAGACGGTAGGCCTGCTCGCAGCCATGACGCAGGCCGGTCTGCCCATTCCCGCCGCGGAGGGTACCGTCCTGCCGGTATTCGACCAGGTCTTTGCCGACATCGGTGACGAGCAGAGTATTGAGCAGACCCTGTCCACATTCAGCTGGCACATCGGTAACATTGTGCGTGTCGTCAGCAATGCAACCGACCGCAGTCTGGTGCTGCTGGATGAGCCCGGCTCAGCCACCGATCCCGCGGAGGGATCAGCGCTTGCCCGTGCGCTCCTGCACCACTTCCTCGATGTCGGGTCGCTCACGCTCGCCGCCACACACTACACCGACGTTAAGGTCTACGCGCACGCAACACCTGGATTGCAGAACGCATCACTGGAGTTCGATCCGGAGACGCGACGGCCCACCTACCGTCTTCAGATGGGATTCCCCGGGGTGAGCAATGCGCTGGCAACTGCAGAACGTCTCGGGCTTCCGCAGCATCTGGTCGAATCGGCGCGTGAGATGATGCCAAAGGCTGAACGGGATCTGACCGACCTTCTGAATGACCTCGAAGCTGAGCAACGCGTAATTGGGGACCTGAAGTCGTCTCTCACCGACGAGATAGCAGTGGTGGAGAACCTGAGGACTACACTTGATGCCGAACTCGCACGGCTCCAGACCGAGGACCGCGAGGCCGCCCGCGAGTCAAGGGACTCCGTGGCACGGGAGGCAGCCGCGCTGCATCGGCAGATTCGCGAAGTTGCATCTGAACTCAAGCGCGCTCGCAACAAGGAACAGCTCGAGCGCGCTCGCACGACGCTGGGAGTCGTCCAGGAGAAGCTCCGTTCAGAGGCACTACAGGTGCCCCCTCCCACAACGACAGAGGAAGAGAAGCAGCCCGGCCTGACAGCGGATGAAGAGATACGCCCCGGGGACATCGTACGTGTACGCGGAACCTCTACTGACGCACGGGTGGTCTCCGTCTCCCAGAAGACCTTTCAGATAGAGGTCCAATGTGGTTCGGTGCGACTCTGGCTCGGTGTCGACAGCGTGGACAAGATTGCCGATACCATGCATCGCAGCGAGGACTCCGTTTCGGTCAAGGTAAGGAAGCTCGACCGCACGGTACCACAGGAGCTTGACCTTCGGGGCAAGCGGGCGGAGGAGATAGAGCCGGCACTCGATTCTTACTTCAACGCAGCAACCATGGCGCGCCTGCCGAGCGTGCGCATCATCCACGGTTTCGGTACGGGAACCGTTCGCGACATAGTACGGCAGTATCTTCGCTCACACAGACTGGTGAGCTCGTTCCGACCGGGCGAGAAAGGCGAGGGGGGCGACGGCGTCACTGTCGCAGAGCTTTAGACCTGGCGTGTCAGGCCGTAGGTCTCCGCTGCCCTGCGGAAGCCCTCAAGCGACGCCTCCAGCGTGCGATCATTCACGCAGTACGAAATACGGAAATATCCGGGAGCTCCGAATCCCCGTCCCGGAACGACGAGAATTAGAAGACTCAGCAATTCGCGAACGAACTCTACATCATCCTCCATTGGCGCCTTGGGGAACATGTAGAACGCCCCCTGCGGCCGCACGACATCGTACCCCATCGCCGTCAGTTCACCGTACAGCAGATTGCGCTTCCGCTCGTAATCGGCTACCGATACCGTCACGTGCTGCAGGTTTCTAACAAGGTGCTGCATCAGCGCCGGAGCATTCACGAAGCCGAGCACACGATTGCAGTGTATGAATCCGGCCATCAGGTCATCGTGTTCGTCACACTCGGGATTCAGTGCAGCGTAGCCAATTCGTTCGCCAGGCAAGGCGAGATCCTTGGAATGGGACGTTACCACGATACTGTTATGGTAGTGATGAAAGACCGATACCGGAAGCAGCCTGTCGAACAGGATACGTCGATAAGGCTCATCGCTGATGAGGTATATCTGCCGTCCGATCTCCGATTCCTTGCGCGCGAGTATCTCTCCAATGGCACGGATTGTGCGCTCGGGGTATACCACACCGGTTGGGTTGTTTGGCGAATTGACCACGACAGCCTTCGTCTGCGGCCCGATCGCCACTTCCAGCTGTTCAAGGTCCGGTAGGAAATCACGGTCGCAGCGTACCACACGAGGCTTCCCTCCATGATTGTCCACGTACCCGAGGAACTCGACGAAATATGGTGCAAGGATTATTACCTCCTCGCCTGGGTTGAGCAAGGTCTTCAGCACCGCGTTCATGGCCCCTGACGCTCCGCAAGTCATCAGTACATCGCGGGCAGTGACACCAACTCCGGTCTCGCGTGCCAGTTCCTGGGCAACCGCCGCACGGGTCTCCTCGTAACCCGCATTGGCCATGTACCGGTGCATACCGGGTACCGGATGCTCAGCCAAACGGCGAAGCTCTCGGACAAATTCGTCCGGAGGTTCCACGATAGGATTGCCAAGAGAGAGGTCGCAGATTTTGTCGGCACCGTGCAAAGCCTTCAGCGACGCGCCTTCTTCAAACATGCGCCGTATCCAGGATCCCTCCACCATCTGTTGACGGACGTTCTCTGACATGGACATCTACGTATCCGACCTCCGGTTCGCTGCAATCCGCGTTGCACTCAAAGCCCCGGATGGGTGAGTGGCATTGCGTGGCGGCAATTCTAGCATAGGGATTTGTTGACTGACGGTCCGCTAGTTGAGGATCCGGTCTTGCCAAACACACACAAGGTGCGCATAATGCTCACAGGAGGCGGTAGGCATGGCCAACGGACAGTCCTCACAAAGTGCAACTCCTCCCCCATTGGAACTCCTGGCCGCGAACGAGCGCGCCATTGCCGCGCTCTACGAAGAATACGCCCGTCAGCATAATGACAAGGCCGCCTTCTGGCTTGCACTGGCCGCTGCAGAATACCGGCATGCCACCTGGATAGAAGAGTTAAGTACGCCCCGGGCAAACGCCGATCCTGCACACTATCGCTTCAAGAGTGAGGCAATATCGTCTTTCACCCGTTATGTACGCGAACTGGAAGAGGCTGCAAGACGCGGCGGCATTGCGTTCGCCACGGCGCTGTCCCTGGTTCACTACATCGAGACTGCGCTCATCGAACACAGGTTCTTTGAACAACTGGAGGCACGGGGCAGCAACGCGCAGAGAGTTATGTCAGCTCTTCGGCGCGAGACGGAGGAACACGTAACCAGAGTCAAAGAAGAACTCTCCCGTGTGAATCCTGCCTGACACCTATCGCACGGGAGAGTTCCTCGTTCGCTCTCGCCTGCAGTCTTGCCTAGTCCGTCGAGGAATCAATAAGGACCTTCATGAAGTCCGCTTTGCCACCGACGATCTCCTCGAAAGTCTCCTGTATCCTGCTCACCGGGCGAATGTCGGACACCAGCTTCTCAAGCGGGAGGTTGCCCTCCACCACCAGGCGAATCGCCTCATCGTAATCTTCCTTCACATAGTTGCGCGCGCCGATCACCGTGTGCTCGCGCCAGAGGATGGTCCGCAGGTCCACCATCATGGGTTCGGCGAATATAGCGACGATGACGATCCTGCCTCCGGTCCTCGGCAACTTCGTCATCATGTCCGCACCCGCCTGCGTGCCCGTCACCTCGAAGACGACATCGGCACCCGCACCTCCTGTCTGGTCGAACACATACTTCACCAGATCCGCCTCCGTCGGATTCACCACATCGAAACCCAACTCTCTGGCCAGATTCACGCGTGAGGAATTCACCTCTGAGACAACCACGGTAGCTCCCTTCTCGCGGCATACCAACGCCTCAAGCATGCCGATGGGACCCGCCCCCAATATGACGCAGAAGTCGTCGGCCGTTACCTCACCGTAACGGACATCATGCGTGGCCACAGCCAGGGGCTCTATGAGCGCAGCGTGAACGAGGTTCACTTCCGCAGGTAGCTTGTGTAGCAGATGCGCAGGCACCGTCCATGACCCCTGGAATGCACCGGGCGACGTAATCCCGATGAAGTTCAACTGGGGACAGATGTTGATATGCCCTCTGGCGCAGGAAGGACACCTGCCACACGCATCGGTCGGCCTCAGCACAACCCGGTCACCCGGCTTGAATTCCGTCACGCCCTCTCCCACTTCGGCCACAGTGCCGACCGCCTCGTGGCCAACAACCTGTGGCGGCTTAAGCCTGTGGTCCATGTGCCCCAGGAAGACGTGCACATCCGTGCCGCACACACCAGCATATGCGACCTCAATCCGTGTCTGTCCCGGTTCAGGGGGAATTACCTTGGACTCGCCGACGGAGAACTGCTTGTTGCCTTCGTAGTACGCTGCTTTCATTACTCCTCCACTATCGCCTTATCGTTCGAGGAGATCGCTGGATGCCTCCCAGAGCTTCTTCCTCGCCTCGGCCATCGTTGTCATAACCGCTTCGGGGTCAGCACCGCACACCTTCGCGATGACACGAACCATCTCGTCTTCCTTGGGTGGACAGCCCGGTACGTAGGCGCTTGCGCCCGGCAGATCCGCTGCGCACTTGCCCAGTGCAACCACCTTACCCTGCGTTCCAGCGTCCGACGCGTTGCCAATGACCACGGTCAATCCGGTCATCTGCTCGCCATAACCCGCCTGCTTCATGTAGGTTATGGCGCTCACCAGTTCGTTGGTACAGCCGCTGCAGGCGGACTCACCCTGCACGATACTCACCTCGGGATACCGCGACTGGAACACATCAAACCCCATAGTGAACACCTTGCGGTGTTCCTCAATGCGCTCACCCACCAGATCCACGGCCGCAAGTTCCACTCGCTTGCCCTCACGCTCACCCATGTAGTGGAAGTGCATTATCTGGGACGGGTCAATGCCCATCAGTGCAGCGCCGACCATATCTACGTAGAGTGGGTCGCTGCCGGCCACGATGAGCCCCATCTCGACACTATCCTGTGGAGCCTGCCACAGACCTTCCATACCCACCGTGGCATCGATGACGGCATAGTGCGGCGGAACCACCGTGCACAGATCGACGATCGCCATATCCAGACCAAGACGATGGCTCTTCCGTTTCTCCGCGCCGGGCATTACGCCCTTCATGTTCTTGAGGGAAAGGGTCGCATGCGTCCGAATATGGGTCTTGAGCACCGGCACGCTGATAATGACGTCGCTCTCCAGCGCCGTCTTCGCGATACGCACAGTGTCCATCACCAGCGCGTCAGGAACGGTCAACTCTTCGAAAGAGTCCTTATTCAGGTTCCGCAACTCGACGCCCAGTCGCTCAGCCACTTCCGTGACTCCGGATGAGTCAAACGATTCCTGCGTACTGAATCCGGCGAAGTCATAGCCAGCAATAGCACCATCGCCGATGACGACTGAAGCAGGATTCCTCTCCAGCACGAGCTTGGTGACGGCCTCTACGACATCGCCATCCGTCATGCATCCGCTGTGCCGGGGCGAGGGCTTACACTGGTTGGGCTTGATGAGTACCCTGCTAAGTGAACCTATCAGCTCGTCAAGTCCTCCAGCAAGCTCGACAGCCTTGCGGACTGCGCTCTCAACATCATGTGACGTTACCTTCGTGAGCGAAACTCGATTTGTCACCGCAACACCCCCTGTTCTGTTCGACTCCGCATCGGCCGGGCGACCACGGCAGTGTAATCCGGTGTATTTCAAGTGTCAAAGGTATTCCTGCAAACGACAACGCTCAGTAGCCAAGCGATTTATCCACAATATTCAGCAGTGGTTCGCCCGCGAGAAACCGGCCCAGATTCTCGGCGAAGAGCCGAGCCGCACCCACATCGTAGGCCGCGATATCACCAGACACATGAGGACTGAAGATAACGTTCTGCATCCGCCTCAGCGGGCTGTCCGGCGGCAGCGGCTCTTCCAAGTATACGTCGAGTCCCGCACCCGCGATGCGTCCCTCCTGCAGGGCCCGAATCAGTGCCGGCTCGTCGATTATCGCACCTCGCGCGACATTGATGAGGCGGGCCGATGGCTTCATCACCGCGAGCTCGTCCTGCCCAATCAATCCACGGGATTCATCCGTAAGTGGAAGGGCAAGCACGACGAAATCGCTCACAGACAGCAACTCGTGCAATTGGGCCAGTGGCAGCAGCAGATCGACGTTCTCCTCAACTTCACCAATGCCTGCGGAACGCCTCGTCGCAATTACCTTGAGGTCAAAGAACTGCGAGACACGCGCTACCTCGCGACCGATGCGCCCCAGTCCCACAATGCCGATCGTCTTGCCCGCCAGAATGTCCACAGGGAACCATTTCCACCGGCCTTCGATCTGTTGATAGAAGCTGCGCGGCGCCTGCTTCACGAACATCAGCATCAGCATCAGTACGAACTCGGCGATGGTTAACTCGTGTATGCCACTCATGTTGGTTACCGTCACATCGCTTCGGCACAACTCCGGAATCATTATCCTGTCCACTCCTGTGGAGATGGTCTGCAGCCACTTGAGTCGTGGCGAACGCTCTAACAGACGATCGGGAAGCTTCAGTGCATAGATAACATCCGCCTGCGCCAGTTGTGCATCAAGCTCAGGAGTGACGGCCGAGTCGCCCTCTCTCTCCGCACGCGCAAGATCCGAGGCATCGACAACCTCCAACTGGTCGGATGCTGCCCGGATGATGTCAATAGCTTCCTGTTCGATCCGGTTTAGAATGAGTACACGTCTCCTGTCTGCCACAGTAGCTCCTCTCAATTGATGTTCTTCTGCGTGTAAACCACGCAGTCCGCCCAGGCAATTGCCCGGGAACTCACATCTTACACGTTGACAGCATGAACCTTCCATGCCTAGTATTGCGCGGAAAGGAGTACGAGATGGCAACCTATCACTATGATCACGCACATATCATCAGCCCTGATCCCGAGGCGGCAGCCGCGTTTTTCGTGGACAAATTCGGCGCCACCATCAAGAGCACCGGTACCGCTCCAGACGGTACGACCATGGTGGCGACCGATCTCGCCGGCACCAATATATTCTTCAAGGGGCGCGCGGAGAAGCCCTCAGTAGATGCTCCTCCGCCGGGCAGCAGCTACGGACTGGAGCATCTTGGAATCGTGACCAATGACCTTGATGCCGCGGTTGCCGAGCTCAAGGCCAAGGGTGTGCAGTTCGTCCAGGAGATCACCAGCTTCAGGCCAGGCATTCGCATCTCATTCCTGCTTGGCCCTGACGACACCCTGATCGAGCTCCTGGAGCGAACGCCCGTCTAGGTCCGACTGACGGAGCCGAAGCCGAAGCAGTAACCTGCGGCACTTCCACCTTCAGGTGTCAATCAAGTGCAGGGGATTTGTGGCGTGAAGTGCAGCCGTTGTCTTGACGACTCACTGGTCTCCCTATACACTCACAGGATACCGATGCAGTGCCCCAGGTGCCACACAGATCTCATTGTCGTTGAGTACCACGATATCGAACTGGATTACTGTCCGGCGTGCGAAGGCCTCTGGTTCGACCACGGTGAAATGGAGTTGGTCGCTTCAAAGATGGGCAGTTCTGCGGACGCCGTCGCACCTCAGCAATCGGCAGATACCAACGAGAAGAAGCTCAAGTGCCCGGAGTGCCACAAGGTAATGGACAAGCGACTCCTGGGCGCCACTGACCCCGTGGTTGCAGACGTGTGCCGGCTGTGCGGCGGCCTCTGGCTCGATCACGGGGAGCTGGAGCAGATAGTGCGCCAGCATCAGGAACCCGGGGACAGTCCGGTGATCGAATACCTGCGCGACACGTTTCGCGCCTGAAGGAAACTGCAGAGCATGACGGTCGGACGAGGCTCCGGCCCAGTGCCGGATTGAGGAGTGTGCAGCATGGATTTGTGGATCTGGATAGTGATCGGCGTGGTTGTCATCCTCGCTATCAGCTTCATCAGCACCTACAACGGGCTTGTCAGGGCAAGGAACCAGGTCAAGAATGCATGGGCGCAGATAGACGTCCAGCTGAAGAGGCGCTACGACCTCGTACCGAACCTTGTTGAGACCGTAAAGGGCTATGCGAGGCATGAGCGGGAGACCTTCGAGATGGTGACGAAGGCCCGGAACCTCGCCCAGCAGTTGACCTCCGCCGGAGCGGGAGAGCGCGGCAGGGTGGAGAGCGAACTCAGCTCGGCACTTGGCAGACTCCTGGCAGTCGCCGAGAACTACCCCGAGCTCAAGGCCAACCAGAACTTTCTCGCCCTGCAGGAAGAGCTGACGTCGACCGAGAACAAGATCAGCTTCGCACGCCAGTACTACAACGATGCCGTGCTGCGCTTGAATAACAGGACCCAGGAGTTTCCCTCCAACATCGTGGCCAGCATGACCGGGTTCAAGGCTGCGGAGTACTTCGAGACCACACTCGAGGCAGAGCGCCAGGCACCCAGGGTCAGTTTCTAGCAGAACGGAGTTCGTGGCAGCATGTGGGAACAGATTCGAGCGAACCAGATCCGCTCAGCCTTCGTCATGATATTCATGGGCCTGCTGCTCATCGCGGTGGGCTTTGTAATCGGTCTCTATTTTCTCGGGACCGCGGCGGGTGGCATCGTGATCGCACTCATCGTGTGGGGCATCTTGAACCTCGTCGCCCTGTTCCAGGGCGACAACATTCTCCTGTCACTGGGGAAGGCCCGCAAGGTAAACAAAGAGGAATTCCCGCGTCTTTACAACATCGTCGAGGAGATGACCATCGCGTCCGGCTTGCCCAGAATGCCGGACGTCTACATCATCGATGATCCGGCACCCAACGCCTTCGCTACCGGTCGGAAGCCTGAGAAAGCGGCCATCGCCGTCACCTCCGGTCTTCTGCAAAAGCTCAACCGGGATGAGCTCCAGGGCGTCGTGGCTCACGAACTGGGCCACATCAAGAACCGCGACACCCTGCTCATGGCCATAGGTGGTATCCTCCTCGGGACGATTGTGCTTCTCTCCTACTTCGCCAGTCGCATGCTCTTCTTCGGAGGAGCCTCACGTGGGGGCCGACGCAGTGGTGGCGGTTCGGGAGGTGGGGGCGCTCAACTGATCATCATCATAATCGGTATCGTGCTCATGATCCTCGCCCCTATCGCCGCACGGCTTCTTTACTTCGCGCTCTCACGCAAGAGGGAGTACCTCGCCGACGCATCGGCAGCCCTCTACACCCGCTACCCAGAGGGACTCGCTTCCGCTCTTGAGAAGATAGCAGGCACACCGACTCAGCTTCAGGCGGCCAACAACGCAACGGCCCCAATGTACATCGTTAATCCATTTCGCAAGGCAGGCCAGGCAGCCTCCAACCTGTCGAGTACGCACCCACCAATATCCGATCGCGTCCGCGTGCTCAGATCGATGGGTGGTGCGTCCTTCGCGGACTACGATGCGGCATACAGGAACGTCCGCGGCAGCCGCGGCGGCGTGGTGCCTCGGGGTGCGCTCGGACTCACGGGTGATGCTCCGGTAAGACCGCCATCGACGGAGACAGAGCCGGTCACACAGACCGAGGCGGCGCGTGCGCGCGAAGTCTCCGACGCGCTTTGGAAGACAAACAAGTACCAGACCGTGGAGTGCGAGTGCGGCGCGAAACTCCGCGTCCCACCCGGAACTAGCTTGTCGCAAGTCAAGTGCCCACGCTGTGGCACGACCCACCCGGTCTGAGCACGACTGGGCTCACTCCGAGGCGTGGTCGGCAATGCGAACGCCTGTCAATCGCTCATACGCCGCTGCCAGTGACTGGTGTCCCTTCTTGCCCATGCCGCCCGCCTCAACCGCATTGTAGAGTTGCTGCACCATCGAGGTGGCGGGCAGCGTCATTTGAAGGTTACGTGCCTCAGCCATGAGGATGTCCAGGTCCTTCTGCACCGTCTCAACCGTGCCTCCGGGCTCCAGGTCGCCCTGCAACAACCGGCCACCAAGGTTTTCGAACTGCCACGAGCCACCGGCGCCGCCTTTGACCGCCTCGTACACACGCCGCACATCGAGCCCGAGGCCTGCGCCCAGCGTCAGCGCCTCCACGGTGGACAGCATGTTTACCAAAACCAGTACCTGGTTGCAGAGCTTGGCACCCTGCCCCGCGCCGTTCTCCTCTCCCACGTGGACGATGCTGCTCCCCATCGCCTGCAGCACAGGCAGAGCACGCTCAAACGCCTCCGTGCGACCTCCGACCATTATCGACAGCGTTCCCGCCTCAG
>PUON01000096.1 GCA_003552125.1 Dehalococcoidia bacterium
CAACGAGTACTGTTTCTGTTAGCGAAAAAACAAGAAGGAGGTACTCACTACCGCTATGAGAAAGCAAAGCACAACTGAAAGCCAGAGGTCATGTGATTAACCAGGAACATTGACCCACCTGCAAGGCCATTTCACCAAGAACATTGACCCACTTAACCAGGGTCATTGACCCACCTGGGGGCGGAGCTCGACTACCATCACTGCAAACTCGATACGAGGAGCGGCGATGGCATTCAAGGAGGTTTCCCGAGTGGAAGTGAGAGAAATAGTGAGGCGGTGGCAGGCGGGTTCCAGCGTACGAGCGCTGGCGCGGTCAACGGGTCTGTCGCGCAATACGGTGAGGAAGTACATTGAGGTGGCCGGGAGGTGCGGGCTGACGAGGGACGGACCGGCGCCGAACGATGCGCAGCTGACTGAACTGGTGCAGTTGAATATGGCGGGACCGCGGCGGATCGAGAGGTCGACGGAGGAGATGCTTGAGCCGTGGGCCACACAGATCCGTGAATGGCTTAAGCATGATCGGCTACTGCTCACCCGGGTGCACGAATTGCTGAGGCAGCGGGGCTGTACTGTGTCGTACACGTCGCTGCACCGCTACAGCGCGCGGCGGCAGTGGCTGAGGAGCAGGCGGAGCACAGTGCGCATGGCGGACACCGGGCCGGGAGAGGTGGCGGAGATGGATTTCGGCCGGCTGGGGCTGCTGGTGGACGCAGAGAGCGGCACGCGGCGGATGGTATGGGCGCTCATCGTCGTGCTGAGCTACTCGAGGCACAGCTTCGTGTGGCCGCTGCTGCGGCAGCAGATTGGCGATGTGATCGAGGGGCTGGAGGCGGCCTGGGCCTTCTTCGGCGGCATGCCGCGATACCTTGTACTGGACAATTTTCCGGCGTCGGTGGCAGGGCCTGACGCGCTCAATCCGCGGCTGACACGGGCGTTTCTGGAGTACAGCCAGCATCGCGGCTTCATCGCCGACCCGGCACGGGTACGGCGCCCTCAGGACAAGCCGAAGGTGGAGAACGGTGTCCACTACGTGAGGGAGCGTTTCTACAAGGGCAGTCACTTTCGCAGTCTGTCCGACGTACGCTTGGGAGCGCGTGCGTGGTGCCTGCAGGTGGCGGGGACTCGCGTCCACGGGACGACGCGGCGGCTGCCGCTGGTCGTCTTCAGCGAAGAGGAACGAGGGGCGCTGTTACCCTGGGATGGCGAGCCGTATGACATCCCCGACTGGCGTGATGTCACGGTGCATCCGGACCACCACATCGCGTACCGCTACGCGCTGTACTCAGCGCCGCACCACAGCTGTCCTCCAGGGACGAAGCTTGAGGTCAGGGGCGATGCGAAGCTAGTGCGGCTGTATCACCGGGGACTGCTGGTGAAGACGCATCCACGCCAGCCCAGAGGTGGCCGGTCCACCGATCAAGAGGACTACCCGAAGGATCTGAGCACATACACGCTACGCTGTCCCGAGCGCTTGAAGCAACAGGGCGCCGAACTGGGTGAGGCGGTCGGGGCGTACGCCGACAGGCTCTTGAGCGGTCCGTTGCCCTGGGCCAAGGTGCGCCAGGCGCAGAAGCTGCTACGGCTGGGTGAGCGGTATACACCATCCCGGCTCGATGCTGCCTGCCGCAAGGCGCTGGCCGTCGACTTGATCGACGTACGTCGGCTGGAGCGTATCCTCATCGAAGTCTTGGAGGCCGAGAGCAGTGCTCCAGAGGGAATCTCCCACGCACCCCCGGGACGCTACGCCCGTCCCGGCAGCGCCTTCGCGCACGGCGTGGCCACGAAGCCTTCCCGAGAACTGACTGCCGCCGGCAGCGAAAGGACGGCGACTCCATGAGCACAACCGCTGAACTGAAGCCGCTGCTCAAGCGCCTGAAGCTGGGCCAGATGCTGCACACCCTGCCGGAGCGACTTGCCCTGGCGCGGCGGGACCAGCTGGACCACGCCGTGTTTCTGCAGATACTGCTCGCAGACGAGGTCAGCCGCCGCGATGAGCGTCGTATGGAACTGCAACTGCAGAAGGCAGGCTTCGAGGACATCTGCCGACTGGAGGACTTCGACTGGACTGCCGAGATACGGATGGACCGCAGGCTACTCGATGCCGCCTTCTCGCTCGACTTCATCGCCCGCCGCGAACACGTCATCCTCGTCGGGCCTGTCGGCGTCGGCAAGTCATTCCTGGCCCAGTCCCTCGGCTACACCGCCGTGCGCGCCGGCCACAGCGCCCGCTTCATCCGCGCCGATGACCTCCTGCGTACACTCGCCCAGGCCAGAGTCGACCACACTCTGGAGAAGACCTTCCGCTCCTTCCTCAGTCCGGACCTGCTTATCCTGGACGATCTCGGGCTGCAGCGCATGAGCTCACAGCAGTCGACCGACATGTACGAACTCATCATCGCCCGCCATCGCCACTCGAGCTTCGTCATCACCAGCAACAGAGCCGTGGACGAATGGCTCGGCCTGTTCGACGACGCCATCCTCGGCAACAGCGCGCTTGACCGGCTGGCTAATGCCAGCTACCAGATAACCATCGAGGGCACGAGCTATCGTGAACGACTATCACCCCACAGGAGGAGGAATTGACGCCATGACCTGACGATGATACAAGTCACCCTGCCCCGGGTGGGTCAAAGACTGTGGTGACGGGTGGGTCAAAGACCCTGGTGAATGACAAAAGGGTAGCAATCTCATGGTTTTAAACGTGAGAAACAGCAACAGTAATAAAGCAATTCCTTTATTGGCACATCAAACAATACATTTACGCTACAAACGACGACAAACTACTGTGCTTATGAGTCAGCAAAGCTGACATCACGAGACAGGAGGTCGTCAGATGAGCAGTGATACCGGATTTAGGCAGATACCTTAACGAACTGGACGTGGTGGCGAGTCTCCGGTCAACTCAGTCGCCTACGCTTCTGCACCTTCTCAACGACTACTCCTGCGCCGACGGAG
>PUON01000032.1 GCA_003552125.1 Dehalococcoidia bacterium
CACGCAACGAACGACGTCTATAGTACAGCTGCTGAGTCTTTGCCACGAAGACGCGCTGATGTGGTTATGCTTAGGGACCACTTCCGCAGTCACCCGCAGATAATTGGATTCTCCAACAGATACATCTATCAGCAGAGACTTGAGCTCAAGAAACAGCCTGGGGAAGAGAAATCACTTCCAATTGGAAGCGGGGTACACATGATTCCCACACGAGGGACCGTCGAGCGCGGACCTCATGAACGTAGTTGGGTCAATCAGCCGGAAGCAGAAGCGGTGCTGTCACTGGTGCGTGACCTCAAGTCCGGCGACAATCGACATCTCAGTATTGGTATCGTTACACCCTTTGCAGCCCAGAAGGAGCTACTTAGAGAAAGGCTTGACAACCTTGGCCTCGCTTCTGAAGTATTGGCAGATACCGCCTACGGTTTTCAGGGGGATGAGAAGGATGTCATCATCTTCAGTCCTGTCGTGGCCAAAGGCATCCCCGATCAGTCGAGCCGCTGGGTGGAATACCCAGCGAATCTGATTAACGTCGCAGTTACACGTGCCAGAGAGGCACTGTTCGTGGTGGGCGACATAGACTACTGTCTGCAGCAACAAGGCATTCTGAGAAGCTTGGCATTGTACTGCAAGGATATCGACCTGCTGCGCAGAACTAGTCCGGCTGAACTTGAATTGTTCAGTTGGATGGTAGTAAAAGGTTGGGAGCCAAAGGTTCACCCGAGAATCGGTGATATCGAAGTCGACTTTGCCCTGCAGAACAAGTCCGGCTTTCGTCTGGCTATTGAGGTTGATGGAGCGGCAACTCACAGTAGTCGAAGTGAACGGGACAAGGCCCGAGACGCTTACCTTCATGGCCAGGGGCATACTGTGCTGCGCGTACCGGCACGGGAAGTTCTGGAGACGCCGTTCGATGTCATATTCCGCATCGACGAATTACTGAAGGGAGAATAGACAACCCGCCGCGTTGTCAGAAGGGACTTCGCACGAAGACTCGCAATTGAATGATCGACTCAACACTGAGTTGCGTGCTCGCATCCCGTCAATCATACACACCAGCGCCAACTGGAGTTCTCACGTAGCCGCTGGGTACGCCTGTGGCGTCAGGCCGCCAAGAGAGCTTTGTGTCCCGCTGTTCTGCATCAAGTCCGGCTTACTTTCCAGCCGGTTCTCGAGTAGAACTCTGCTAATCATCCGTGTCCGAGTTTCCGGGGTCACCTCAGAGTCCTCTTCGAGCACGATCTCACCCGGGCCCAGGCACTGACGCCCCTGCTTTTCACTCCAGCCATTCGGAATGCCTGGAGGTGGCATCGAACGCGGAAGTCGTCTTGTAGAGCTCGAATTCACCACCCGATGCCACAACCGCCGTCCTCTCCAACAGCGCGGCGCGTTCTGCGTCGTTCAGTGGGGTGAAGTTGCGCGCGGCCTCAAGCGCCTGCTCCAGAATCTTGAGTGAGTCGCAGCCGGTAATTACCACACTGACCGGGAGGCTCATTGCGTATCGAAGACACTCCTCGGGCGAGACCATGAAACTATCCAGCAGTACCTGGCCCCCGATCGGCTTCATGCCCAGGATGCCGACGCCCTCATCCATCAGCCGCGGCACGACTCTCTTCTCGAAGCTGTCGAAGTGAGCGTCGAAGATATTAAGCGGCATCTGCACCGCATCGAAACTGATGCCGTGCTCTGCGGCTACATCCAGCATTTTCAGGTGTATGTCGGGACTCTTGTGGCCGGTGAATCCCAGGTACCGGAATTTGCCCGCATTCCTGGCTTTCTGCAGAGCCTCCATTGCACCACCGTCGGCGAAGACGCGGTCAGGATCGTCCGTTCTGATCACTTCGTGAATCTGAAGCAGATCGATTATGTCGGTCTGCAATCTCGTGAGGCTCTCATCTATCTGCCGCTCAGCGCTTGTGGCAGTGCGCCCGTCGATCTTCGTCATCAGGAACGCTTTCTGGCGGTATCCGTCCTGCAGGGCTTTGCCCATCCTGATCTCGCTGGCTCCATCGTGATAATCCCAGCAGTTGTCCATGAAATTGACGCCGTTGTCGATGGCGGTCCTGATGATGGCGATACTCTCTTTCTCGTTGGCTTGAACGCCAATGTGGTGACCACCCAGTCCGATAACAGAGATGCGTTCACCCGTGGTGCCCAGACTGCGGTATGGTATCTGTGTACGTACTTCACTCATCCGAAACCTCCTCCACCTCATCCTGGTGCGGGTATGTAGCGTCCGCCTTCGATCACTACTGTTCGCGTTCAGTTCGCGTCCAACGGCAGGCAGCTATGTCTCCCGGGATTATACTGTCTGCGGCGTGCATGCGTGAAAACGCGACTCCACCTCAGGCTGAGGCAGATTGGGACTGGTTACGGCCCACGAGCGATATCCATCCCTTACTGCACCTGGCCAGTACTTCCGGATTAGTTGACTGCGCGGGTGGGCGACTATTCGAGCATCACAGTGGATGCCTGCCCCATTGACACTCGCATGTTTCTGTAAGTCTTTGTCCCTGCAGGCGCGGCTAAGTGCCATTGCACATCAGCCATGAGGATTGATGATTCCGTGCTTATCCAGGGCAGAGTTTCTTTCGGAATATCGCATGCGATTGTTGGCCTCAGCTTTGAAATGACCTTGACAACCCGATTCTCGGCCCGGTACGTTAATCCGTGCCCCAGGTACCCAAGCAGCGATAAAGGGCCAGTCTTCTCAGAGGAAGTGTCAGGCGAGTTCTGAGACCGCCAGGTTGAGGAACAATCCCGGCAGGAGTACTCCGGAGACTGAGTCGAAATAGCAGCTGTGAGGACACCTGGGGCTTCTCTTTGTCTCCGCCCCCCCGGCCTCTACCAGCACCGCCGCCTCGATTACACTCCGCACACTCTCAGGAAGCCCGTTGCCATGCAACTACGCAGAAACGACAACGGGACTCCATTCGGCACTTTGGTCACCGGCG
>PUON01000070.1 GCA_003552125.1 Dehalococcoidia bacterium
CACCACCTGACGTACTACGCGCAGGAACTCGCCACAGCGTTCCACGCATTTTACAAGCAGTGCCGGGTACTGACGGACGATCCGGAGATGACACGTTCGAGGCTGGCGCTGGTACTCGCTGCTAAAGCGGTGCTCGCGCGTACACTCACGCTGATGGGTGTGTCGGCTCCTGAGCAGATGTAGTCCACATCCGGTTATCGGGCCGACTGCGGATGCGTCTGCTGCAGCAGTGCAAGACATGTCCGACGTATACCGATGACGTCCAATCCAAGCTTCGCAAGCAGCGTCTCACGTGAACCATGTGGCACAAACCTGTCGGGCACGCCGAGTCGCTGCACGCGAACCCTCTGCAGCCCCGCGTCCTGCAGCGCCGCTGCAACGTTAGAGCCGAACCCGCCGCTAAGGACATGCTCTTCGAGCGTCATCACTGCCCGGTGGTGCGACGCCTCGGCACAGATCGCGTCCACATCGATGGGGTGCGTCACGCAGGCATCCATCACCGCCACGTCGAGGCCCAGGCCGGTCAGTCCCTCCGCCGCCTCAAGCGCGGGCGCCACCATGGAGCCCACCGCTATCAGGAGCAGATCGGATCCCCGTCGCAATACTTCGGCAGTCGGTCTCTCTCCGGGGACCATCCCGCAAAGACCGCTCGGTTCCGGAAGCGGAGCGCGAGGATATCGGATCGCCACCGGTCCGGCGTGGTGCAGCGCGTAGTTCAGCATGGTCGAGAGGCTCGCGCCGTCGCGTGGTGCCAGAACCATCATGTTAGGCATCAGCCCGAGGTAGCCGAGGTCGAATATTCCCTGGTGCGTCTTGCCATCCTCACCAACTATCCCCGCCCGGTCGATGGCGAACACTACTGGCAGGTGCGGCAGACAGACGTCGTGCATCATCTGATCGAACGCGCGCTGCAGGAACGTGGAATAGATGGCGACAACAGGGCGCAGTCCTCCGGCTGCGAGCCCTCCGGCCAGGGTCACCGCATGTTGCTCGGAGATGCCGACGTCGATGACCCGACCGGGGAAGTCATGGGCGATCTTCGCAAGCCCGGTGCCATCGAGCATCGCGGCTGTAACCACCACAACCCGCTGGTCAGAGGCGAGATGCCCACGAAGCGCTTCTGAGAACGCGCCGCTGAACGATTGATTGGAGGACACACGCTGCTCATACGGTGACAGGCCGTGATATCGTACTGGATCCTGTTCGGCGGGCGAGTAACCCTTACCCTTTCGGGTAACCACGTGGACTACAACAGGCTTGCGCAGCGACCTGGCGCGACAAAGGAGGTCTTCGATTGACAGAACATCATGCCCGTCCACCGGGCCAAGGTAGGTGATGCCGAGTTCCTCGAAGAGCATAACCGGAACGACCAGGCTCTTGGCGCCCACCTTTGCACGGTCTACGAGCCACTGCACCTGTCGTCCAAGGGGCATCTTAGTCAACGTGCCCTCAGCACCGCGCTTCAGACCGGAGTACGTTCGTCCGGTGCGCAGCATGTGCAGGCGTCGTGCGAGAGAACCTGCAGTGGGCGAGATGGACATTCCATTGTCATTCAGTACGATTATCAGTGACGTGCCAGCGTGACCGGCGTGGTTCAGCGCCTCGTAGGACATTCCTGCAGTCAGGGAGCCATCGCCGACGACCGCAACCACCTCATGCCCCCGCCCATTGCGGTCGCGTGCCAGCGCCAGTCCAACCGCCGCGGACAGCGCGTTTCCGGCATGTCCCGCCACATACGCATCATGCCCGCTCTCCGCAGGATCAGGAAAACCGGACAGCCCCCCATACTGCCGCAGGGTATCGAAAGCCTCATCGCGACCCGTGAGCAGCTTATGGGCATAGGCCTGATGACCTACGTCCCACAGAATGCGATCGAGCGATGAATCAAACACGCGGTGCAATGCGACGGCAACCTCGACCGCGCCAAGACTGGAAGACAAGTGTCCTCCGGTGTACTCAACGGTGTCGATTATGCGGCTTCGCAACTTCGCACAAAGCTGCTTGATGGCATCCGCATCGAGAGCTCGTACATCGTCCATAGGATTTCAGGCTACTAAACTATCATGTCAGGGCACTATTGTGCATCCTCAAAGCAGAACTTGTACAGGATCCGGCCGCACAGAGCCACCGCAAGGATACGTGACCGGCTGAATTGCGACGCCGAAACTCTCCTGCGATATAGTCGGCGGTGATGCATATGTTATCAGGATGCGCCCACTCGACGCGGAACGGCCTGTTGCTGCAGCGACCGACAGAGTCTTACTGGCTGATAGCGGCAGGCCTGTTATCGCTGTTCGTCCTGCATGATGTCACGCGCTTCTTCTACCTACGCAAAGGCATTCCTGCTGCAGCTACTCGTCATGATGATGGCGGTGCTCCAACGGCCGTTAGCTGATGGACGGGCGAGCAGTTCGCCTTAAGGCATGCCGGTGTTGCTGCGAGAGACGATGCGCCTGAGGGCGATCGCCTTCGCAGTGATCGCTGCCATGCATGCGATTATGTCACTCCGGCGCATGGTGAGTCTCTCGAGTTCCGTGAACAGGAGGCAGGGACTTCTGCACCTCCTCGCGCGGGTGGCGGTCTTTCTGGTGATGGCCACGCGATTCCGTAACCGCGCGTAGATTCGCAGGCTCGTCATCGCTGTACTCGTCTCCTCGGCGATGGTCTCCGGTATAGGTATCGTGAAACACTACGTCCTGTCATTCGCCCCGTGAATCATGTCGAGACCATACTCCACCCGCGTTGCCGCCACCACCGGCAACCGTCTCTCACTCAGCGCCTATTTCGAGATGGTCATCCCGTTTACGCTGGCATCAGGAGTCTGCGGCTGTATGCACCGGGACCAACTTACGGGCAGCAGCGCAATGCCTGCAATTATCGAAGTGCGAGGAGTCCTACCGGCGCTCACCGGAAACCCCGGCAGGGCAGCACCCCTATTCACGAA
>PUON01000134.1 GCA_003552125.1 Dehalococcoidia bacterium
GTCAGAGGGTGCCTTGGGGATGTCAACAGGCCTCCAGTATCCGCCGGGCAGCTATGCCGACACCGACGAACTGGTACAACTCTGCGAAGTGATCGCAGAGTGCGGTGGTGTTCACGTAACCCATGTCCGCTATGACCTCGGCGACCGAATGTGGGATCCGTTCCGGGAGGCTGCGACAATCGGACTCAGAAGCGGATGTCCCGTACATGTGTCGCACTTCTTCGCAACAATCCGCCTTCGCGGTATGGCAGCTGAGATGCTTCAGTTCGTCGATGAGACACGACGACAAGGAGTGGACCTGACTTTCGACTCGTATCCGTGGCCTGCAGGAAGCACGATGCTCGACATCGTCTGTCCCCAGGAGGCCTATTCCGGAGGGCCGCGACAACTGCTTGAGCGGCTGCGCGATCCAGGCGAAAGAATGTGGATGAGAGAGCAAAGTACCCATATGGTCGGACAAATGGGAGCTGTGGTGATAAGCGCGGTGAGTTCGAACAGAAACAAGTGGTGTGAAGGACTGACAGTCCAACAGATCTCGGATAGACTGGGTAAGGATCCCTGGGACGCCGTGTGTGACCTCCTGGTCGAGGAGGAGCTGGCGGTCGCCTTCTACAGTTTCAGCGGAGACATGACCGACGTGAAGGTCATTGTGAGGCATCCCGCTCACATGTTCTGTTCAGACGCACTAAGAATAGGAGGCCATCCTAATCCCCGCACCTACGCTACCTATCCCAAGGTGCTTGGAGAACTCGTACGTGATGAGCGAGTGATGCCATTGGAACAGGCGATTCGCAAGATGACATCTTTTCCGGCACAACGCTTCGGACTCACCGATCGGGGCCTGCTACGCGATGGAATGAAGGCCGATGTTGTAGTGTTTGACCCCTTCACAGTCAGTGGGGTTGCCACATTCGATGAACCGTGTCAGTACCCATTGGGAATAGAGTATGTGTTCGTCAACGGAACACCCGTAGTTCGCGAAGGGAACCATACCGGGGCTCTCCCCGGTGAACCATTACTGCGCACAATTGCAGCTTAGCCTATTGTGCTGAGATTCCAGGTCATTGAGTACGACACCATGAGGAAGAAACACAAGGCGGACGAGGTGGCCGCAAGGAGGTAACACAGTGATTACTGAGATTGACAGATTGCCCCGTGTGAACTTGGGATTCTATCCCACGCCAATCACCAACGCCACCCATCTCTCATCAGAACTGGAAGGGCCCTCAATCTTCATCAAACGAGAGGACCTCAGTGGCCTCGCACTTGGGGGAAACAAGTGTCGCAAGCTGGAATTCATACTCGCCGAGGCGCAGCGACAGGGAGCAACTGCGGTCATCAGCACAGCAAGTTCGCAGTCGAACTTCTGCCTGCAGTTGGCTGCGGCGGGACGTAAGCTCGGGATGATGCCCAGCTTTGCTCTGATCAAGGGAGTGCACACAGAGACGCAGGGAAACCTGCTACTGCACAGCATCCTGGGCTCAGAGGTGGAAATCCTGGAAGTGGCCGACATGAATATGATGAAGGGCGATTTCATCATGAACAAGTGGGACGAAATGGCGGAGAGTCTCAAGTCTCGGGGGAAACAACCGTTCATCATGCGCCATACCCTGCCAGACATATCTGCAATTCTGGGTGTGGTCGGCTGGATCAACGTCGCTGACGAGTTGAACAATCAGTTCGAAGCTCTTGGCATTGAGCCGGATTACGTGGTTCTGGCAAACGGTGGTGGCGGTACCCAGGCCGGACTTGAGATCGGAGCACGGCATCTCAATGCGAAATGGAAAGTGGTCGGCATCACCGTACTCAACAACAAGGATGCGGCCTTGCAGACGCTGACAGAGCAAGCCAATGCCGCCGCGGAATTCCTCGGTCTCAGCGCACGCGTGAATGCTGACGAACTGGAACTCTATGACGACTACATCGGCGAGGGGTACGGTATTCCAACCCAGCAAGGCCTTGAAGCACTGCGCATGGTGGCACAGACAGAAGGCATATTCCTGGACCCAGTATACACTTCTAAGGCAATGGCAGGCATGGCTGAACTCGTCAAACAGGGACGCTTCAATCGCTCCGAGACTGTGGTATTCATTCATACCGGAGGCATACCAGCCGTGTTTGCATATGACGAAGAGATTGTCCGCTGAGGGCATGTGCAACTGACATGAGAACGACACAGTGGCAATACCTCCGCCGAAACGAGTTTCCCCGTTTGGCTGAGCAAGACGCGATTGTCGTCATTCCGGCGGCATCAATCGAACAGCACGGCGAGCATCTGCCTATCAACACCGATGCCAACAACTGCCATTCCATTGCGACCAGAGCTGCAGAGAGCATCCACAGTTTTCCGGTACTGGTGCTGCCAGTTGTCTGGCCGGGTTATTCACCGCATCACATGGTGCATCCGGGCACAATAACTCTCTGCTTCGACTCGTTTCTCCGAGTGCTCACGGAAGTTGGCGTATGCGTGCATACACACGGCTTCAGAAAGATACTCTTTCTCAATGGTCACGGCGGTAATTCTGCGATCATTTCCTCCTTGCGGCTCAAGCTCGCTGCAGAGCACGGCATATCAGTGGCAGGCTACACGTACTGGGATCTACCCGGGGTTCCGGAAGCTTGGCGGTCAATTTGCGAAACCGATAAGGGCTTCGCAGGCCATGCGGCGGAGGTTGAGACGTCCCTGCAACTGTACTTGCAGCCGGAACTGGTCGACATGAAATCGGCTCGGTGGGTTCCTGGAGTGTACGGCGATCCGACATATGCCACTCGTGAAAAGGGTGAACGTCTCTTTGATGCCGCGATTGCAGGTCTTATCGAGATACTGAAGGACCTGCACTCAGGAGCCCTGGAGAAGCGACTGGAATGGGGCAAGGAAGTTCCAATTGACTAGCACGGCAGAAGACAATTCAATGCGTGACTGTTCGACAAGGAGGAAGGA
>PUON01000075.1 GCA_003552125.1 Dehalococcoidia bacterium
CTGTCAGACCGACAGCACGTGCATCTGGCGGCGGCCTGAGAGGTAATCAGGGGCCGAGAAACCACCTCAACCCCGCGGGAAACACCAGATGCCCACCCTCCCCCCAAGAATCCACGGATTAGGGTACCTCCTGCCGGAGAAGTCACATTACTGCGCGTCCGCAACCACAAGGCTGACTTGTACGCGAACGTACAATGCGCACCATCGAAGTTGCTTTGCCACGCCCAGTGTCTATCTGTACCATTAGGCTAGATGGAACGACTCAGCGAACTGATTGACCTTGCCACACGCGGCCGATTCGGAGAGGCTGCAGACGTGGTGCAGACACATCTACTTGAGCGGGCTGAGGAATCAACTCCCTCCGACCCGGCCTCCATCTGGGGTATGGCACACGCGTACCAGGAGAAGGGCGACTACTACCGTGCACTGTATTACTACTGCCGCCTGCTCTCAATGGAGGCTCCCGAACTGATCAAGGATCTGGCACGGGACGGGTGCCGCGAAACCACCGCTGCGCTCCGACAAGCTGAACGCTGACCACCGACCGCGTCAAGCCACGAATTCCCCACCCGACTATGCGTTACCCGCGTCCTGTTTGCGCGTAAGCAGCTGATTCGCTACTATTCCGTGCCCCTCCCGGCAGGCGACTAGTGCCTGTCTCATAGTTGACGTACCCTGCGGGCGACGTCAGTGCGACAGTCCCGGCTATTGGAGACGGGATCAGCACGCCGAGCCCGGCAGACGGGGTCGACCGAAGATGGGCTACACGCCGCACAAGAGAGAACCATGAATGCTCAATCCCCTGCAGTAGAGACGTCCGGCCTGGTGAAGCTCTTCGGTTCCACCCGCGCGGTGGACAACGTCGATCTGTTCGTGCCGAGCGGTACGGTGTTCGGCTTCCTTGGTCCCAACGGCGCAGGCAAGACAACGGCCATCCGCATCCTCGCCACACTGCTACGTCCCGACCGCGGGACGGCGAAAGTGTTCGGGCACGACGTAGTTCGGGAGGCGGACAAGGTGCGCTGGCGAGTGGGACTGACCGGCCAGTTCGCTTCGGTCGATGAAGATCTGACCGGCCTTGAGAACCTGGTACTGCTGGCGCGACTGCGCGGCTACTCGTGGTCGGACGCGAAGGGAAGGGCTTCGGAACTGCTGGAGTTCTTCGACCTTGCCGACGCCGGGCGGCGTCAGGTGAAGACATATTCAGGTGGGATGCGGCGGCGCATCGATATCGCCGCAAGCCTAGTCGTTACGCCGGACCTGCTGTTCCTGGATGAGCCCACCACGGGATTGGACCCGCGCAACCGCAACCAGATCTGGGACATCGTCCGTGGACTGGCCGCCGACGGAATCACCGTGTTTCTGACGACGCAGTACCTGGATGAGGCGGATCAGCTCGCAGACCGCATCGCAGTCATCAACCACGGCAGGATCATCGCCGAAGGCACCAGCGGCGAACTGAAGGCCAGAGTCGGGTCCGGCACCCTCCACGTACGACTCGTCAACCCGGACGCGCGGCCTGAGGCGGAGCGGGTACTGGAACAGCAGCTGGGGGTACGGGTGCAACTCGAATATGACCCGTTGGAGCTTTCGTCACGCATATCGAGCCCTGAAGTTGCCACGCAGGCGCTGGTTCACCTCGCTCAGGCAGGCATAACCGTAGGCAGCTACTCATACGGGCAACCATCGCTGGATGAAGTGTTCCTCACGCTGACCGGCCACCCAGTAGATGGAGAAACGGAACTGGAGCAATCCTGATGCAAACGACCTGCGAGCGACCACACCAAACCGAGCGTCGTGTGCTGCCCACACGAGCGCGGCCCGCGCGACCCTCACCCCTGTCCTCCGCAATCACGTTGGCGTGGCGCGCCCTCCTGAAGATCAAACACGTGCCGGAGCAACTGTTCGATGTCACGGCGTCGCCGGTGATATTTCTGCTGATGTTCACCTACCTCTTCGGCGGCGCGCTTGCAGGTTCTACCGCTATATACCTGCAGTTCGTTCTCCCCGGAATTCTCGTGATGATGGTGGTGATGATCACCATCTACACGGGTGTTGGCATGAACCAGGATGTGAAGAAAGGCGTGTTCGACCGGTTCCGCTCCCTGCCCGTATGGAGGCCAAGCGTCATTGTGGGCGCCCTGATTGCCGATGTGGGCAGATACCTGATGGCATCGGCGGTGATTCTTCTCCTGGGAGTTATGCTGGGATTCCGACCGGAGAACGGCGTGCTGGGCATCCTGCTGGCGGTCCTTCTTCTGGTGCTGTTCTGCTCCGCACTGTCCTGGATCTGGATCTTCCTGGGACTGGTGATGCGCACCGCGGAGTCGCTCATGGCAGTCAGCTTCATGGTCCTTTTTCCGCTGACCTTCGCCAGTAACGTATTCGTGCAGCCGGAGACCATGCCCGCGTGGCTGGAATCGTTCGTAAACATCAACCCGATCACGCACCTGGTCACTGCGGTTCGCACACTTATGTCAGGTACTGCGACGGCCGACCAGATTTGGCCGGTACTCCTGGCGAGCGCAGCACTTCTTGCCGTATTCAGTCCACTCACGATGTGGCTGTACGGCAGGAAGCAGTAAGGCTGCAGTGTGCCCGTCAAGTGCCTGTCACTGTCTGCGATAGGCACCGGTAAAGGCGTGGCCTCACGCCCCTTCGGTATCCTGCCGCGTGCTAAACGGGGAAGTAGTACGTCCACACGATGGCATCAAGCACAACCGTCTGCCAGCAGAAAAGCACACAACCCAGCACAGCCAGGCGGTACCACCAAACGGGTTCACGATGCCTGATCCGCAGCAAACCGTAGAGAATCCCCAGAGACCCTACTGCGACAATTCCCAGCACGATAAGAATGGCCGTCCAAAGCGCAGCAGTGGGACTCTCGAGCATGGCGTAGGTCAACGGCATCCATGCAGTCGACGCGCCCAGCACCAGCGCGTAGAGAACTGGGAACACACCATAGCCCAAGCCTCCCCGGAAACGAAACCGTGCTGGGTCGACACGCAACAGGATGAACAGGGTAAACGGGAAGAAGCCTATGGCCGCACCGAACATCGAAACAGTGTAGACCGGTCGAAGTGACTGCGGCACCCCACCCCAGATATCCCACGCAATCTCGGGATGGGTCAGATATCCGTACACGTAGCTGCCCAGGACTGCAATTCCACCGATACAGATGATTACGATCAGCGCTGCCCTCAACCCTCTAAACACGTATCACCTCCGAAGATCATCAGTCCTGCTCAACAAGAACCAACAGCAATCAGAGAATTCGGCAAGTGCGGCCGCACTTACGCCATCGACCAGGCTACGAGGTCCCAGCCAGTTGGGGCCACTCCCCAACGCATGGCGCCGGTGCCTGACTGCGCATGCGGTCGAAATGGTGCCCCTGAGTCATGGACGTGCCATAGTACCTGCAAAACGTCTTGATGTCATCTGCATACAAGTAGCAGCTAAGCGGAGGCATACAATGCCGGAGCGCGGAGTAGTTTCGATTGCACCGGAATCAACTCGAATACAATAGCGTTCGTGCATACGCGGCACAGCCTTTAACAACCTTCGCCACTGGGAGGCACTTCGGGAACAACTAACCCGGCCAACCACGAGTCATGCGCCCGGAGGAAACAAGATGCAGACACTGCTTAAGACCTGGCAATTCCGCCTTGGCGCGGCGCTGGTAGAGCTGCCGGAATCAGACATCCGTCACATCGCGGGCGACGTAGACCGGGTCTACGGACAGCTGGCTCATTTCTGGCTGGAGTATATGAAGTACCTGAAGAACAGCTACCCCTATCTGTTTTCGCTGGCGGTGCGGATGAATCCTTTCGATGAATGTGCGTCAGCGGAGTTGCACTACTAGAAACGTCTTTGAGGCGAGGATGGTCTACTTCGGAGACAGCCATTCTGGCTTGCTGCGATGACTCAGCACTCTGCAGAGTTTCCGAATCGAGCAGTCTGGAGTCTTACCGTCACGAGGGGACCCTTAGTGTGGTCTAACAGGTGCTTAAGAAGCAGTTCTGATTCTGGTACTATCGGACATGACTACCATCTCAACTAACAGCCGACCAGAGTTGTGAGCGTAGCGGTCAGTGAAAGAAAGAGTCGCATCAATGGACATTCACGTCGACGAGATCCCTTTGGGTGATCCCCGGCTCAAGCAGTTCGCTGAACTTCCGTGGAAGCTGTATCGTAACGATCCGTGTTGGACGCCTCCATTACGTGGAGACCTGCTTGGCAGTCGCCTGCTTGGACTCAAAGGATTGCTCACGCCAGTTCATCCCTATCATAGGACTGCCGAGGTCACCCATTTCCTGGCAAGCCGTGGAAGCAGCCTTGTGGGACGCGTATCAGCTGCCATAAACCACCGATTCAATGACCATTACGGTGCGCGCATCGGCTTCTTCGGCTTCTTTGAGGTAGCCGAGGACTACGAGGTCGCGAAGACTCTGCTTGATCATGCACGAGACTGGGTCAAGAGCCGACGCATGACCATCCTTCGTGGTCCAGGAGAGTATTCCAACAGCACCTACGAGCGACAAGGCATCCTCATCGACGGTTTCGACACCTGTCCGACGGTAGAACTGACCCATAATCCGCCATACTACGCGGATTTCATGGACCGCTACGGGTTTTCAAAGGCGATGGACTACCACGCCTTCTACGGTAATGACATCACCACAGTCCGGCCGGCACTATCGATACTTGCTGAACGTACAAGACGTCGACACAAGGTGGTCACCCGCATGGTGAACCTCAAGGACTTTCACAGTGATGTGCGCATTATCGTCAAGCTGTTCAATGAGGCGTGGAGCGATAACTGGGGCTTTCTCCCTCTGACGGACGAGGAGGCGGACGCAATAGCGGATACCCTCGAGCCCGTAATAGATCCCGGGCTGATGCAGTTCGCTTACGTGGACGATGAACCCGCGGCGATTCTCGGCGCGTTCCCTGATCCCAACCGTGCCCTGCGACCACGATGGAGATGGTATGGCGATTCGGATATTGTCAGAGTACTGCGCCTCATGCTCATGAAGCAGCGTATCTCATTCATACGGCTGATGTTCTTCGGCATTCCACCGCGGTTCAGGCGTATGGGCCTCGACGGGCTACTCTTCTCAGAGGTGATGAGTTACGCCGTACGTAATGGATACACAGAGTGTGAAGCCTCCATGCTGCTGGACGATAACTACCGAATCATCGGCTCATCGGAGTTCATGGGTGGGTACCGCTACAAGACATGGCGCATCTACGAGATGCCGCTGGCCTAGGGCGATGGTCCATGCGGAGCAGTCGACTGTATCAATTTGCAGCGCCGATAATTCTGCACAGGACTGTCGCGGCGCCAGCCTGACGGGGTCGGGACTCTTTGCGGCGACGAAGGTTTGTGCGGGTACGGAGGTTGCGCTGTCAACAATATCAGAGCCATGGCATTGCGCGCCACCATATCGTTTGCGGATTCTTGTCCTATGTAGTCCGTATTTAATGATAATGATTATTGACACCTCAAGCGTAAACACGTACTGTTTTGCAACCGTAGAACACCCTGACGGCTCGAGGAGTCATCCTACCGCTGTTGATTGAACAGGAGTCATGCCGATGCAGGTACAGATTGTGACTGACAGTACGGCTGATATCGACCGTGATACTGCCGACTCACTTCGTATCTCAGTGGTACCTATTTACGTACGCTGGGAATCAGAGGTGTTCCGGGATGGCATTGATCTCACACCCACAGAGTTCTACACGCGTCTGGTGCAGGACAGCTCTCACCCTGCGACGACACAGCCCAGCCCGGAGGATTTCGTGAAGGCGTATCAGGCTTCCGCTGATTCGGCCGGTATCGTCTCCATCCACATCTCATCGAAGATCAGCGGCACGTTCAACTCCGCAAGGATTGCTGCAGACCAAGCGGCAACGGATGCTACGCCTGTGGAGGTAATCGATTCGGGCCTGAACTCCGCCGGACTTGGACTGGTGGTACTTGCAGCCGCCGAATCCGCTGCTGGAGGCGCTACGTTCGATGAGGTCGTTGCAGAAGCCAGGCGCGCTGCAGAAGAGACCAGGATGATCGGACTGTTCGACACAATGAAGTACCTCGCTCGTAGCGGACGCATTTCACCCGCCAGAGGTCTCGCCGGTAGAGTCCTGGGTGTAAAACCGATACTGACTTTTCGTGATGGCGCGATAGTTCGCGCAGGACTGGCAAGGTCGCGAACGGCAGGAATGAATCGCCTGTTGAAATCGCTGGAGCAAATGGGTGACTTCAGCGAGATCATCGTGTCCCACAGCACCACCCAGCAGGAGCTTGACGACTTCGTCTCGCGCCTGAACGAATTGTACCCGCAAAGGGTCAGTCACGTATTCGAGATGGGCGCTGCACTGGGTGTGCACGGTGGCCCGGGAATGATAATCGTGGCAGGCAGGTGCGTATAGCACATGCGGCCTGTAGGAGGGTAATACAGTGGAATTTGCGTCCACATTTTTCGTGGCGTTCTTGACCGTAGCAGTTTTCTTCAACCTGCTGTTCATACTCGCGCTGAAGCTTCGGGACAACAGCATCGTGGACATCGGCTGGGGCGCGGGGTTCATACTCGTCACACTGGCAACTCTTGTCTATTCGGGAAGCCTGGATCCGAGGCAGCTACTCGTTGCTGTGCTCGTCGTTGTATGGGGTTTGCGACTGGCTATACGCATATATCTCCGCAACCGGGGTAAGGGCGAGGATTTCCGCTACAAGAAGTGGCGGGAGGACTGGGGTGAGCACTGGCGGAGCCGGGCCTATCTGTTTGTCTTCGTTGGTCAGGGCGTGATGATGCTGCTCATTACCATCCCCATCATGCTGGTAAACACCTATCCGGGACCCTCGCTCGGATGGCTCGACGTGGCCGGCGTCGTAGTATGGGGCATTGGATTCTTCTTCGAGGCGGTGGGCGACCGGCAACTGGATCTGTTTTTGCGAGACCCGGCGAACCGGGGCAAGATCATGGACAGGGGCCTGTGGCGCTACACACGTCATCCGAACTACTTCGGCGAGGTCACACAGTGGTGGGGTATCTATCTGCTCGTCGTTTCGGTACAGTGGGGCTGGCTTGGCATCATAGGTCCGGTTACCATCACCACGCTTATCGTCGCATACTCGGGTATCCCTATGCTCGAAAAGACTATGATGCAGAATCCCGCCTTTGTAGAGTACGCGAAACGCACCAGCGTCTTCTTCCCGTTGCCACCAAAGAAGGCGTCCTGACGCGCACTGCGGCCGGAGAGTGACCGATTAACCAGCAGGAGTGAGTTGATGGCCGGCAATTATCACGAGAGCAGGGGCACATGGTATGTGGCACCAATGTCACGGCTCGAATGGGTCGAGACCATCTTCAAGTCTGCTGCGATTGTAATCGCCTTTATCACCTTCGTGCGGGAATTCACTCCCGGAGAACTGCAGCAACCAGCAGGTGCAGCCGGAACACAATCGCGCATCTTTATGTGGATGGCCATTGCGCTGGCCATCGCCATCCTCGACCGTCTGCAGCAACGGGAGCTGTTCTCCATAGGGTTTGTGGTGATGAACGACCTCGCTCACTGGGCTATGTACCTCTCTCTTCTGAGTGGGCTGACGGCAATGGGTTGGGTAATTGCCTACTGCGCCCTGATGATGATCGGCGACATTACGAAGATGGTCTTCTTCGCTACCAGCGGTTACACCGTGCGTGGCGCCCCCAGACCATTGCTCCTCTCTGGTGTAGGCGCCTTCGTGGTTGCGTATGGTGTTATTCTGGTACTCGCTCTCTGAGACAAGTCTTCGCCTCTGTAACACGGTTCGTGCGAACTTGCACACCCGTTACTGATACACTCTCATTTTTCGTGAGCACCATGTGCGTCGTACACTAGATGGCAGACAGCGGGAGATCGACGTGTAGTGTAAGGAGGGTAAGATGACGCAACTCGATCCCAGTGTGCAGATCAAACTGATTGAAGCAACCACCAGTCTACTGAGCAGTTCTCACACCCGTCTCAGGAATGAGGACCACGCCAGGAAGTACATACTCAGCTTCCGCTTCGTGTACTGCGGCCTCGCAGCTGCAGTCATGCGAGGCGAATCAACAGATGATGGCCTTGAGGAGTGCTTCTACAAACTGAGCCAAGGGCGGCGTCGACAGATTCCGGCCTCGGAGTAGATGTCGCCGGAGTTAGCCGAGGGTTCGTGCATCCAGGAGTTCGGGGGTAGTAGCCGAGTGGTTACGTTCACTGACCGGCAACGCCGGTCAGTGAGTTGGGGCAATACCCGGCGAAGAAATGATTCCCGATCGATGCAGGGTGTCGCTCCTACTGGCTATGGTGCGGTGAATCGCGGAAACGTGTCCGGAACCTGTACAGGGTCGACAGGCCAGGTCGGACCCGCAAGACTACGCAAGTCGCAATGACTGATGCCATCGCGAGGCCAAGTCTCAAGCAATTCCAGTGCGCCGGATACACCTTCGCCCAACCAGTCCGGTTCAACCTCCGACCATCCGGTCTGACTGCTATACCGATGCAACCAGCGTCACCGTCGACTCGAGCCTGAACGCAAGCTTATGCGTCATGCGGCGACCTACAAGTTGGACCCCCTTCCGTTCTCCCTAAGTTGGAGGACTCAACTACGACTCGCCCCCATTCCAGGAATTCTCCTTCTACTTCTTGCAAGGTGGCGTGTCATTCAACTTCAACGATCATTTCGATCTCGACGGGGATACTGAAGGGTAACGCCTGCATTCCCACAGCCGAACGTGCGTGCTTGCCAGAATCACCGAAGAGCTCCACAAGAAGGTCCGAGCTCCCATTGATGACTTTCGGTTGCTCCGTGAAGTCCTCGGTGCAGTTCACCATACCCAGCAGCTTGACGAATCGCTTCACCTTGTCGAGATCGCCAAGAGCAGCACGAATCGATGCAAGGCAGTTCATCGTTACATTTCGGGCAACCTGATAACCCTCCTCCACCGTGAGATCACGGCCCAGTTTCCCCGCAGTCTTGATCTTTCCGTCGTTGTGCGGTCCGTGACCCGAAACGTACAGCAGGTTGCCGACTCTCACCGTCGGCACGTAATTCGCAATCGGCTTCGGTTGCTCCGGCAACACAATTCCAAGGTCCGTCATCCTCTGCTCTGCTCCCATGCGACACCTCCATATTAATAATGCCACCATAATCGCCATAGACCGACGTCACATCTGCATAGTTCTCCAGCCTGCCATTGCCCGATCATCCAACGACTGACACTCATCATTCACATGCGTGTCTCCCTCCTAAGTCCCGATATCAGCTGCCGACACCACGGCCAGTCACGGGAATCACGCGCTCCACCACATTTCCACGGACACCGTAGAGCCTACTATGGAGGTTAATCGTGAGAGTCGCATTGTTCGGAACGATCTCGAGTCTCTCACCAAGGCACAGTCTCTCAGCGACGTCCCTGTAATGGATACAGCTACTCTCCGCGTGCAGTTGCCCGAGCCACAACCCGGGCCGGTTCTGGACGGACCCGTACGAGGGCATACCCTTCCAGAAGAAATCGGGAGTCTCCCGCTTTGAAATCATGGGGTCTGCTCCAAAGGTCTTAACGCCTGCATCCAGCACCGCATAAGAGTCGTGCGACACACTCATGACTGAAGTGAGTACGGTAACTGCGCATGTCTCGCGAGTATTGCCGCCGTTCATCACATAGCCAATGTCACCTATGACACAGTTACCGGGGTGTATCTCAGTGATCTCCGGGAACCTCCCTTCGCTGATGAGCTGACAGGTAGAACGAAAGGTAGGCGAAGCACCGACCGAGACATGATGGATGTCGACACCTGCGGCCCTAATGAGCTTCGCCGTATCGCATATCATGGTTGCATCCTCTGACGCTCTTTGAGACAGCCCTTCCACAGTATTCTGTGCGCCCTTCTCATGAGCGTAGATACCTGCAAGATCAATGCCTTCAAGTCGCGCGAGTTCACGTGCAACAGCAACTGCGGGCTGACCGGGTGGAATACCGTACCGAGAACTGCCACCCGTATCGATCTTGAGCAGCACCGGCACCACACGGCCAATGGTCTTACCCGCCTCGGCAATCTCCTGAGCCTGCTCGATCATATCCACAACCGGACAGACCACATTGCGAGGATTGGAGACAATACTCTTCAGTATCTCCAGCTTATGCCTTCCGTAGAACGGATGCGCGATTACTATGTCGAAAAGGCCCGCGTTCGCCATCACCTCCGCCTGCTCAACGGTCCCGACCTCAATGCCGCACGCCCCCGCCTCGAGCTGTCGCTCAGCGATCCACGCCGACTGATGCACCTTCGTGTGAGGTCGGAGCCGGATGCCAGCATCGATCGCATGCCGCGTCATTTCAAGGATGTTAGCCTCTAGCTGATCGAGGTCGACCAGTACGCATGGCGTCTCAAGGTATTCGTAATCCGGTGGCGCCTGCCGCATTCCCACCCTCCTGCATTACAGATGTTGCTGACATTACGCGATAGCGAGTGTCGATAGCAATGGGTTTCTGCCGTTGCTCTTCAGCGTATGCTCATATCGTCGAGGCCGTGCAGGAGGAGCCAGGAACAACCACGACACAGCGCACCATGCGCAGCGACGCCGCTTCTATGGACTCCGGCATTGCGAACACGTAAAGTAGGCACGTCAGAGCCTGATATCTGAACCGATACGGCAGTGCCTAAGATGCCACGACAACACACGTACTGCTCCGGTGCAACGCGATGAGAAATACTGTCTCAACGGAATCACGTGGCAAGTTTTTCTATGGATACGTGATAGTCATCGCCTCCTTCCTCATAATGGCAGTCTCGTCCGGCGCAATCTACAGTTTCAGTGTCTTTTTCGAGCCGCTACAGACGCAGTTCGGCTGGAGTCGCGCGGTAACTTCAGGCGCCTTCTCAGCGTTTGTGGTCCTGAATGGTGTCATGGCCATTGGTGCCGGCAGACTCAACGATCGTTTTGGACCGCGAATTGTCCTTACCATATCCGGCCTTGTACTTGGCCTCGGATTTGTTTTCATGTCCCGCATAACCGCCGTCTGGCAGCTCTACCTCGCGTACGGCCTTGCAATCGCGGCAGGATTCAGCGGTGCACCAGTTCCGCTGATGTCCACCGTGGCCCGTTGGTTTCAGCACAGGAGAGGACTCATGACGGGCATCGTCATGGCCGGCACGGGAATCGGTACGATGGTGATGCCGCCATTCGCGAACTGGCTCGTATATCGGTCAGACTGGCGCACGTCTTACCTGGTGTTCGGACTGATGCTTATGGCGGTCATCCTCCTGGCCGCTCAGTTCATGAGGCGTGATCCCGCGAAGCATGGGCTGCTGCCCTTTGGTATGGTCGAATCAGGGGCGGGCCGAGAGGCCGGTCACCCTGCACATCAGGGATTGCTGCTTTCGGAAGCAGTACGCACGAGACAGTTCTGGCTTCTCTGTCTTGCTTTGATGGGCTTCGGCTACGCATTACAGTCGGTCATGGTACACATCGTCATTCATGGCAGGGGACTCGGGCTCACCCCGGCAAGTGCCGCTACCATCATGACCATGATCGGTGCTATGGGTTTCGCAGGAAGAATAGGGGTTGGACACATCGCCGACAGATCCGGAGCCAGGCAACCGTTAATCCTTGTGCTGTGCGCTCTGTCTCTCAGTCTATTCGGACTGGCGTTCGTGGCCGAGTCATGGGCGGTGAGGGTCTTCGCCGTACTCTTCGGATTCGTGTACGGAGGGACGGTTCCCCTGTTCTCATATTCAGTCGCCGAACAGTTCGGCCTTCGTGCACACGGCGTCATACTCGGCATCGTGACGTGCTGCGTCGGCATAGGAAGTGCTGTCGGTCCGATTGTAACGGGCTATGGTTACGATCGGCTGGGCACCTACACACTTTCCTTCGCAATCTGCGGCGCCGTCACGGCACTGTCAACCTTGTGTGCACTGCTCGTACGCACTCCGACGTCGAATACGGGTTCACCGAGCGCATCCAGTGATCGATGAGTGCCGTGAGAACCGCCCATCATCAGAGATGCCACAGTTGGAAGATGGATTCGGACGAACGTAGTATGATGCGTCAGGAAATACCCGGTTCCGCAGGAAGGTGTAGTGTTTGCAGTGGAGAAGTCTGAAGGCAGGGGATTCACATGAATCTATGCACTCTCACAGACAAGGTCGCCATAGTCACCGGAGGCAACCAGGGTATCGGCTTCGCCATTGCCGAGGGTATGGCCCGCCACGGTGCACGTATCGTGATCGCTAATCGCAGCGCAGCAGAGGGAGCGGCCGCAGCAGAGGAACTGGTCGGCCGCGGTCTTGTGGCAGATGCGATTCCAACCGACGTGAGCGATGGCACATCGGTGTCGGAACTCGTCGCAAAGGTACTTGACCGCTACGGCAAAATTGACATACTTGTCAACAGTGCAGCCGTAATCGTGCGCAAGCCGGCGGAGGACTTGACGGAGGAGGAGTGGGAATTCGTGATGGATATAAACGTCAAGGGCACATTCCTCTGCTGCAGGAATGTGGGACGGCACATGATAGCGCGTCGCAGCGGCAAGATCATCAACATTTCATCGAATGTCTCGCAAGTGATCCAGCCACTACGTTCTGTTTACGCCGTATCCAAGGCTGCCGTTTCTCACCTAACGAGGGCTCTTGCCCTGGAGTGGGCGACCTATGGCGTCAATGTCAACGCCGTCGCACCGGGACCGACCATCACCGACTTCAACCGAAAATTCCTGGAGGAACATCCACAGGAGTACCGGAGAGCGGTCGACTCTATTCCCATGGCCCGTCTTGGAGAGCCCTGCGACCATGTGGGCGCTGCTGTGTTCCTCGCCTCTGACGCAGCCAACTACATCACAGGCCAGACGCTTCTCGTCGACGGTGGCTCGACCCTGTGGTAGACATGGGGGAGCGACTCGCGGCGGTCACGGTTGAGGTATAAGAAACAGCCCTTGTACATACCCGCCGTCGACAACAAGGAAGTCTCCTGTCACGAAGTCTGAAGCCTTGCTCGCAAGGAAGACAGCCGGTCCGGCAAAATCTTCGGGTGTACCCCAGCGTCCGGCAGGGGTGCGTTCCAGTACATGCTGATCCAGTCCAGGGAAGTCCTTTCTCGCCTGGATCGTCAGGGGAGTACTGATGTAGCCGGGAAGTATTGCATTGACCTGTATA
>PUON01000158.1 GCA_003552125.1 Dehalococcoidia bacterium
GGATAGATGCCAACGGTTATCGTGTGTGGCTCAGTGAACTGGGATACCACGTGTTTCGTGGATCACCTGCCCTCACCTGGTGAAGAGGTGGTGTGCAACTCCGTCAGTGAGGTCTCCGGGGGGACCGGAGCCAACACTGCCGTCGCCGCATCACGCATTCTGGGGCCGGGACAGGTGGCACTTCTTGGCGCACTGGGCCGCGACCGCATCGCAAAGATGCAGGTCTCTATCCTGCAATCGGAGGGAATTCTGACCGAAGCCATCGTGAGACTTCGTCACCACGGATCCGGTCACGCGTACATATTCGTCGACCGCACGGGGCAGAATGTCATCGCCAGCGACCTCGGCGCAAACGCCGCACTGAGCACGAGACACGTCAGTCTGTCTCGCCTCGAACCTCTGCTGAATGAATGTCGCTGCGTAGTACTCACCGACCCGCCCCTCCCTGTTGCAAAGGCGATTCTGCGTGCGGCCGCCGCGACACACGTTCCGGTACTCTGGGACCCGGGCGTCATTGCACAGCAGGGCTGGGACGCCCTCGCGCCGCTCACCTCCAATGTCGATTCTCTTATATTGAACGAGACAGAGGCCAGACAGCTCTTCAATGCCGAGGAGCCCGAGGAGATACTGCGTGGTCTTGACTTGAGGGGGGCGCCGCCCTGCATGGTTCTGAAGAGGGGGCCGCGAGGCAGCGTTCTGCTGCAATGCGCAACCGGGACAATAATCCGCATTCCTCCTCTGCCAATGGACAAACTCAGACTCAGCGTGATGAGTACGGTAGGATGCGGCGACGTCTTCCTTGGGGCGTATGCTGCCGGTCTTGTTCGCGGACTGGAACGATCGGAGGCCCTCGCGTCTGCATCAGCCGCCGCGGGGCTGAACGCCACGAGCCCCGAAACACGTGGCGGGCCAACGCGCTCTGCCCTTGAAGAAATTATGCACAAGGCCGCGCAACTGGGATTCGGGACGACAACATGGGATGGTGCCTTGCCATGAGCCACTCACCGGGAACGGGCTACAGTCCGCCCTCACCCAGCCCGTCTCCCGGATTCAAGGATAGGGTCAGGCAAGGCGTCCGCAGAGGAATCCCCCGTGGCCTTCACGGGTTCCTGTGGATTGTCAGGATACTTGTGCCGGTCTCACTGGCAGTTGCACTTCTCGACTGGAGCGGATGGCTCTACGCGCTGGATCCGGTGTTCAGCCCCATCATGTCCCTCGTCAACCTGCCACCACAGGCAGCCCTGCCCATACTGTCGGCACTCTTCTCCAACTTCTACGCAGCCGTGGCGATGATGGTGGTCATACCTTTCAGCAACGCTCAACTGGTTCTGATGGCTGTGTTCATCTCAATCGCCCACATGCTGGTGGTGGAGGGAATAATCCAACATAAGGCAGGAATCAACGGCCTGGTGATCAGCGTGGTTCGACTCGCCGCAGGCTGTGCCGCAGTCCTGATAGTATCCCAGTTCTTTCCGGGCACCGCCGCACCGGTCGCAATGCCGCACGGCATCGGCGAGCCGATCGCCCTGGCCGCCGCCATGCAGGAGTGGGTTCTCGACACGCTGAGCCTGTCGCTGCGCATCTTCGCCATTATCGTCTCTGTCATGATCGTGCTGGAAACACTGAAGGAACTGGGGCTTACTGAGCGCATCGCTTCGGTCTTCCGGCCGTTCATGGTGTTCTTCGGACTCACACCCAATGTGGCCACAATGTGGGTTACAGGGGTATTTTTCGGGATCGTCTACGGCAGCGCGGTGATCGTCGAGGAGTCCGGCAGCGGAAGGTTCACACCGGACGAACTCAAGCGCCTGCACCTGTCACTGGGAATGTGCCACTCCATGGTCGAAGATCCCGCCCTCTTTCTCGCCATTGGCATCGGCCTGCAGTGGACGGTGATTCCGCGGCTCCTGGCAGCCGCTCTCGCCGTGCAGATCTACAGGCTGGTCAACGTCATCGCAGAACGCAGGAGCACCTCATCCGACCGGCTGCTATCGTAGGTTACCTGTCCGGCACTTCGACTGTCTTATGTCGCCCTGACACTCCAGAGATGAGCCGCACGTCGCCTGGAGCGACCCTGAAATACTCCGCAACGGCACGAAGCACGGCTGCATTCGCCCTGCCCTCGCGCGGAGGTTCCTTTACACGCACGACAAGGTGATTCTCAACGGGTTCAATACCGGGCACCTTCGAGTTCGGCTTCACATCGACCCGTATCCTCATCGACCCTCCTGACCCACAGGCCCTCTACCGAAGAGCACACAATCGTGGCCCTCTCCAGCTTATTGTGCAGATTCAACCGGCCGCGACACAAGACCCTCAGGTAGTTATCGGTCGTTCCTTCCCAAACGCCGCTTCCCGGAAATGTCTCGCCCTCCCACACCACTGACACGTCATGACCAAGCCACGAGCGTATATACGCTCTCCTGCATTCTTCACCCACGTACTCCATCTGTCTGCCTCGCTGCCTTATTAAGAGGGGCGAAACCTGGTCGGACATGTGCGCTGCCCTGGTTCCCGGTCGGCTGGAGTACGGAAATACATGCATTCGCGCAAAGCCAATATCCTCGCAGCGCCTGACCGTCACTTCAAACTCCTGGTCGGTCTCTCCGGGGAAGCCGACGATCACATCTGTTGTAATCGCAGCCCCGGGAACTCTGGCCCGTATCCTCGTTACGGCGTCGAGGTACGTCTCAACAGAATAGCCTCGTCCCATGCGCTCAAGTACGGTATCGCTGCCGCTCTGCAAAGACAGGTGGAAGTGACGACACATTCGGCTATCTTCCCACAGGCTAAGTAACTCCTCAGATAGCTCCTGCGGCTGCAGAGATGAGAGGCGCAACTGCACGTTGCCTGACATGGCGAGCACGCTGCGAACGAGTCGAAGAAGACCAGTATTACCGTCACGGTACGCACCGATCCTGGTGCCGGTCAGGACGATTTCCTTGCTGCCGCTCACCACACGGTCGCGCACAGTATCAAGGACCTGTTCCGCGGGCACCGACACCTCGCGACCGCGCACGAGAGGCACGACGCAGTACGCGCATGGAGTCTCACAGCCCTCCTGTACCTTCACCAGGCTCCGGGTCCGTCCTAGATTCCGTGATGCCGGATCCCTAGCAGACAACGTATTCAGCGACATGACGCCGCGCTCACGGAGTGCCTCCGCAACGCGGGTCACCATGTAGGCCTTCTCCCGGTTATGGATCAACACGTCAGCGAGCGGCTGGAGCATATTCCGCGCGCGTTCTGCGCCGCAGCCTGCCGCCACCACGAGACTGTCGGGGTTCCTGCGACGCACCGACCGCAGCCATTGCCTGGCCTTGCGGTCTGCCTCGGACGTAACGGTACACGTGTTAATGACGAAGACATCAGCAGGTTCACGAGGGCCCACCACCATGAACCCCGCGGCGGCGAAGGCACCAGCCATCTCCTGCTGTTCAGCCTGATTCAGTTTGCAGCCCAGGGAGTGAAGTGCAATCCGAGCATTACCGTGATCATTCACTCTGAGCGATTATAGCCACTGGTCAAAGCGGGCTTCAAACCATGAAGCCCGTCGCACGCTGAAGAAGCGCGGCTACACCGGACCTGAATTGGTATGGTATAGTACGGACGTTTGAACAGGTCTAATGCTGACTCCGCACGCCAAGCGCCACCGATGATACGCTGGCACATAAAGGCACCGGCGCCCCGCACGTACGTCGACGCAGTAGACTACTCTCCTCTCGTTGCACAGCTGCTCTACAGTCGTGGCATCGATCTCAACGATGTGCCGTCGTTTGTCAATCCCGATCTCGCGGTGGAACAGGACCTGTTTGGACTCGCCGACGCAGATAAAGCAGTGCAACGGATCAACGAAGCATTGCTCCGAGGTGAGACCATCGGCATCTTCGGAGATTTCGACGTCGATGGAGTCACCGCCGCCCTCGTAATACGTGAGGCACTTACTGGGCTCGGAGCTAAGACAACCGTCCACATCCCGAACCGGTTCACCACGGGGCATGGCCTCCACGCATCAGGCGTGCAGTCGCTGCGGGATGAGGGCGCCACTCTCGTCATCACCTGCGATTGCGGCATCTCGGACCTCGGAGAGGCAGATAAGGTTGCTGCGATGGGAATCGATCTCATCGTCACCGACCATCACGTCCCGCTGGCACGTCTCCCGGTGGCAGTTGCCGTGATTAACGCGAAGCGTGCGGACAACCGGTACCGGTACACCGAGTTCGCCGGAGTTGGAATCGCCTTCAAGCTGATGCAGGCACTGTATCATGGGCGAAATGACGCCTCGCGGCTGAACGACCTGCTCGAACTCGTAGCACTAGGCACCGTTGCCGACATGGTTGCGTTGACCGGAGAAAACAGGCGGTTCGTCCAGCGGGGCCTGCAGATCCTCAACAAGACGCAGCGGCCCGGCTTACAGGCACTTATGAGAGTGTCCGGACTGACTCCGGGCAATATCACTTCGGGCGATATCTCCTGGGCACTGGGACCCCGTATCAATTCATCCGGACGTATTGATGATGCGGCGATGAGTCTCCGCCTTCTCCAGACCACTTCACTTGAGGAAGGCGAACGCGTCGCAGCAGAGCTCGACGCCATTAACAGTCAACGACAGCAGCTCACGGCAGAGGTCTACGAGCACGTCGCCGGGAAACTTGCATCTCAGTCTGACCGTCCACTCCTGTTCGCCTCAGATGCATCATACCCCGAAGGCGTAATCGGCCTGGTTGCCGGCAAAGTGTCCAAGGAGTACTACCGGCCAACCGTGGTCGTTACCGAGGACACAGACATTTGCCGAGGAAGCTCCCGCAGCATTCCTGAGTTCGACCTCGCCAAAGCATTGGAGAGGTGCAGCGACCTTCTCGAGGGTTTTGGTGGACATCCCATGGCGGCTGGGTTTGCCGTCAAGCCTGAGAACTTGCCCGCGCTCGAGCAGCGACTGGCCCATCTGGCAGCGCGGGAACTGGAGGGGTTGGAGCTGAATCCCCGGCTGGATATCGATGCGGAGGTCCGACTGAAGTCACTGGGCGGCACGACTTACCAGGCGCTTCGCGTGCTTGAGCCATTCGGGCAGCAGAATCCTGAGCCGGTGTTTCTGAGCCGCGGCGTGGAGGTTGTGGAGTGTCGCAGCTTCCGTAACCACGAGCGGTGGACGAGCCTGCGACTGCGCCAGGATGGAGTGATCTACGACGCGGTGGATTTCCGGACCCTTCGCGGGCCGGACGACATCCCCCCTCTCATAGACGTCGCCTACAACCTCCGGCTTCGCCGCTGGAACGGGGAGGAGGTACTCCAGGCTCATATCCTGGATCTCGCTCCATCAGGCATCGAGTGACGGGGCTTCTGCACTGCGTTGCTCCGCCCGAAACCGACGCCACTTCATGATGAGTATCGGCACACAAACCAGGACGATCAGCAGCCCGATAACCTGTGCCTGTTGCAGACCGGCAGCATACGACTCGTTTATCCTCACATACCTCACTGCGAAGTCTCCGACAGCGTAGAGGATGAGGTAGGTCAGGAACGATGATCCTGCCGGCTTGCTGCGCTTTCTCGTGAAGAAAATCACACCGAACACCACCAGGTTCCACAACACGAGGTAAAGCTGCGCAGGATGAACCGGCACGCCCTGCAATTCAGCGAAGCTGTGTGGGTGCTGGAACACCACCGCCCACGGAAGCGTCGTCGGGCCCCCGTGGCAACAGCCGTTGATAAAGCAGCCGATCCGTCCAACAGCCTGTCCCAGCGGTGCCGCCACGGCCACTGCATCGCCCACTCGCGCCATGCTTGACCATTGAATACCAACAATTCGTGTGTACACGAACACGGCCAGGGGAACTCCGAGTATGGCGCCATATAACCCCAGGCCGTCAAACCCAATCCAGTCGATGGGCTGTCCCGGACTGGTCACCATCTGATCGACTACGTGCACCACCCTCGACATCACCAGCCCACCTATCAATCCCCACAGAAAGAGATTGAACAGCAACTCTTCAGAGATGCCCAGTCGACGTGATTCACGATGCGTGACCAAAAAGATCGTGAGAACAGCGAGCGACACCATAATGCCGTACCAGCGTACGGTGAAGTCGCCAACGGTAAACGCGATGGGATTCCAATCAGCGATTATCATGTGAGCAAGCGGGTCCACCTGTAATTCAAGTGCGGGAGCGGACCAGATCTCCATAATCCTAGCACAACTTCGCTCGTTCGCCGATTCAGAATCGACCCGACGTCTGTGGTGAGGTTAAGATGAGGCGCAGCACTATTTCGAATCGCCACTACGATCGACATCACCAGCGAGCGAGCCGAGGATGGCAATCGCACCCTGCTTGTCCAGCGGCTCATTGTTGTTGCCACACTTCGGAGACTGAATACAACTCGGACATCCATCGCTGCAAGGACAATCCCGAACCAGGGAAAGGGTTGCACGCCAGAGTTGCTCGATCATCGAGTAGCCCATATCGGCGATCCCGATTCCTCCCGGATAGGCGTCGTATACATAGACATGAGGAACGCCAGTACTGAAATCGTGAGGTGTCGACACTCCACCGATATCGCTGCGGTCGCACAGGGCATACAGCGGAAGCACTCCTATGGTTGCGTGTTCACACGCGTGAAGTCCACCGTCCAAGCCAACGCCATTCGCAGCAACGCGCTCTATGGCTCCTCCGGGGACATCGAACCAGAACGCTTTGGTATCGAACGTCGTTTCCGGCAGATCAAGCGGTTCCTCTCCCAGAGATTCCTCTGTGTATTGGCGGCGTTTTCGAAATGCAACCACATGCGTGGTAACCCGAACACTTCCAAGCCGCACCGTGGCATGACTGCAGCGTTTCTCACTATCAACTGACATGACGCGTATGTCACTGAGCTCACGCGCAACCGTATAGTAGTCAACGTCTCGCGCCTCAGCCCACGCCGTTCTGCCCTGGATATCAAGTTCCCGCACAAGATACGTGTCTCCCTGGTGCAGATACACTGCTCCGGGGTGCAACTGCGACATGGCTACCGCGCCATCGACCGTCTCCAGCAACGTACCACGCGACACATCAATCACCCGATAGGAGGAACCCGCTGAGCGAATGTTCACCTGCTGGGCGGGGTATTTCAAGCTGATGTCGGGATAGAGGCGCCCACGTCGCTCGCGCAGCACACCCCTCGTTAACAGTCGCTCAATCACGCCGGGCGCCATCTGATCGATGGCTTGCACTTCCTGCAACGCAAGAGGTTTCTCCCACGCGGCACACAGGACGTGTGGCTCCAGGACATGAGGATTCGCGGGGTTGATAAGCGCCTGTTCGTACCTCCGCGCAAAGAAGAAGGACGGGTTCCGCATGAGGTACTGGTCCAGGGGATTGTCCTGCGCCACCAGGATGCTGAGCGATGGAGTCCCTCCCCGTCCGCTTCTTCCGGCCTGTTGCCACGCGCTGGCCATATTGCCCGGATAACCTGCCAGCACGGTCGCGTCGAGATCACCCACGTCCACCCCGAGTTCCATGGCACTGGTCGACACCAGCCCATCCAATTCGCCCACAGAGAAGCGCTGCTCAATTTCTCTTCTATCCTGTGCCAGGTACCCCGCGCGGTAGGGCCGGATACGTGCAGCCAGCTCTGCAGACAGGCGCTGGCGCGCGTACACGTAGATCAGTTCGGCGAGGCGGCGCGTGCGCGCGAAGACAAGCGTTCTCACACCACGAGACACCAGCGTACAGAGGAACGAGCTTGCTTCGCTGTTATGGCTTCGTCGCAGACCTCGCGCCGGATCCGTCAGAGCAGGATTCCATAACGCGAAATGCTTCTCTCCGTGAGGGCCATCCCCGCCCTCAACGATCTCAAACCCAACGCCGCAGAGCCGTGTCGCATGTTCCGGTGCATTAGCAATCGTGGCAGAGCAGCAGATAAACGTCGGAGCACTCCCATAGAGCAGGCACATCCTGCGCAACCGACGGATTATGTTTGCAACGTGCGAGCCGAGTATGCCGCGGTACACGTGAGATTCATCGAGAACCACGTACTTGAGACCGCGGAGATAGCGGGACCACAACGAGTGGTTCGGCAGAATGCCAAGGTGAAGCATATCCGGGTTGGTAAGAACGATGCGCGCACGTTTGCGAATAGCAGAGCGTGATTCAACGATCGTGTCGCCATCGAACGTCTCGATGGCCGATGCAGGCAGGGGTCGTGGACATGCCAGGGAACGAAGGCTACGCAGCTGATCCTGCGCAAGCGCCTTGGTGGGAAACAGGTACAGAGACGTGGCATTCCTGTCCTTCTCCAACGCATGCAGCGTGGCCAACTGATAGCAAAGGCTCTTGCCGCTGGCACTGGGCGCGTTGACTACAACGTTGGCACCATCGAGCAGGAGGTCTATCGCCCTCGCCTGATGCCGGTACAGTTGCCTGATGCCGACTGCGCGGAGTCTTCTCGAGAGTGCAGGCGCGAGATCATGCCCAAGCGAGGCGTACACAGGCTCAGAGGCGGGGATCCGTTCCACGTGGACCAGTTCACCCTGATAGTCGGGAGAGCTGATGAGATGATGCAGAAATGCGGATGGCAGCATCAGTCGCGCTCCAGCGCGGGTATCACCTCCACATCGACACCGAGAATCTCGATATCGGGATAGCTCTCAAGCACGAACGTAACCGCACGTTCGATAGTCTCACGTGCGTGGTCTGCACGATTGCTCACATATGCGAGCCCTATAGTGGATACCTGCCAGAGCCCCTGCCCTTCAACCTCAGCGGCTGTCACGTGAAACCGATTCTGCAGGCGGCCGGTTATCGAATGGATGATCTGACGCTTACCCTTCAGCGAGTGGTTTTCAGGCAATCGTAACGAGAGCGCACAAACAGCGATGTTCATTGCGGGGTACCCCTGTATCAGCGCTACGACGAACGCTCGTCGGACAAACCCTCCACGTTCGCACCAAACGGACGTCGCGCCACCTCTTCCCTATCGTCAAGAACCAGTTCGGCAGCGATGCCTGCGGCGTCGGTGATAATCTCGCGACAGTTTAACGCGTGCTCACGGCAAAGCCAGTCCTGCTGCCACTTCGCCGTCAGGTTCCGACAGAGTGTCGATCCATAACGTTCCGCAATCCGATGGGGCACCTGATTGAAGATGCGATAGAGACCGGGGCATCCATAGAATTGCTCCTTCGACTTCGCCGCTGCCTCGCGCGCCTCGCCCTCAGGAAGTGTGCGGCGGCCATGTGCGGCGCTAACGGCAAGCACGGCTCCCGTGACCGCGCCACAGGTGTCACCGAACAATCCAACACCGCCGCCAAATCCAGTGGCAAGACGCACTGCATTCGGGGGCAGGTCGAGGTCAAGTTCGCTCAGCAGTGCCTCGAACACCGCCTCTGAACAATTGTACCCGAGCGAGAAGTTACGCCTCGCACGCTGTCGCACACGTTCCACCATTTCTTCAGCGTTCATCGCATACTCACTATTACTGTCCAAAGTATAATAGGTGACACAGACAATGAGTTCAAATATGAAGTATTCAGTAGATTGGATCGACGATCACGTGCGGATGCTGGACCAGCGGTTGCTGCCGCACGAAGAACAATACCTGGATCTCACCACAAGTGATGAGGTTGCGGAGGCTATCTGCAATATGACGGTGCGTGGCGCTCCTGCCATCGGCGTTGCGGCCGCATACGGTGTGGTACTGGCAGCGCAGGGTGCGCCTGAGACGGAGAGAGAGACAGCGGTGAGGCGTGCACTGGACGTGCTCGGTCAGACCCGTCCCACTGCGGTCAACCTGTTCGCCTCATTGAGGCGTATGAACCGTGTTCTGGATGAGTGTCCAGGAGAAGGACTCCTCGATGCCTTGACCCGTGAGGCCCTGAGCATACACCAGGAGGAGATCGAAGCATCACAACACATCAGCAAGGCCGGGGCATCGCTGATACCGCACGGCGCCACCGTGCTGACGCATTGTAACGCCGGTATGATTGCGACTGCGGCACATGGCACCGCCATTGGCATTATCCTGGAGGCGCACCGCCAGGGCAAGATCAGGCTCATCATCGTCAGCGAGACACGGCCCCTCCTCCAGGGCGCACGGCTGACGGCATGGGAACTTGTGCGTGCAGGTGCACCTGCAACGCTCATTTGTGATTCGATGGTGGGACATGTTATGAGCAGGGGGCATATCGACTGTGTAGTGGTAGGTGCCGACCGGATAGCATCCAATGGAGACGTCGCGAACAAGATAGGCACCTACAGTATCGCTGTACTGGCAAGAGCGCACCACATACCTTTCTATGTGGCCGCACCGTACAGTACCATCGACACGTCAATCCGTGACGGCGACAGCATTGAAATTGAGCAGCGAAATGCGACAGAGGTCGTGGAGCTCTCAGGGCAGCGAGTTGCAGCAGACGGTGTGCAGGTTTACAATCCTGCCTTCGATGTGACGCCACACCATCTGGTCACGGCCATCATATCCGAGCGGGGTATACTTAAAGCACCATTCAGGAGAGGTCTGAAAACGCTCGCCGGCAATCCCGGCGGAAGGAGGAAGTGAATTGGCCTTATACGAATACTACTGTCCCAAATGCAAACAGGTGTTCCAGCTGCAGCGTCCCATGAGTGAGTACAAACAACCGGCACAGTGCCCTGGCTGCAACGCTGAGGCGGAGCGCCTTGTATCCAGCTTCGCTTCCAAGATCGGCTATAACCTGCAGGTACCAGCCAAGGAGCCATTCAGAAAATTCGATTGACCGACCGATGGAGGAATGACATGGATCTCTCACCCAGAGCACGTGAACGACTGGAACGCATAGGATCCCTGTCTGAAGCAGAGCAGAAGGCGCTGCAGAGCGAGCGAGAGCTTGAGACTGTCCTTTCGCCCTATTTCACTGGCAATGCGACGACAGAGGAGTTGTGGCAGCAGATCAAGAACCTTACCGAGACGCATGGCACCATCATCGTCAAGCAGGCACAGGAACGTATCGCCGACACATTGCGACTGCAGATGATTGATGACGATTTCGAGGCAAGGAAGGATACGATACTCGCGCTCGAGACTCTCAAGGAGTCCGGCAGATATTCAGCACTCGAGAGCCTGCTTGGCTCTATTGTGTCGCTTCGCCACAGATACAACGACGTTAAGCAGCAGGCGTTACAGCAAGCACGGGCACAGATGGAGGGGCAGGTACAGGCAGCAGCCGAGCAGGCACGACGGCAGGGAATGGTTGTTGATACGGCAAGCGCCATTGAGGCAAACATCATGAACAGCCCTGAGTGGCGCGAGTTCATCTCCAGACAGGACGCCGCCGCTCAGCAAACGATGGATGACTATCTTTCGAGGCTCAAGGCAATGCTCTGACCTGGAGCACGCCGCCACCGCTTCATAAGTGTTCGCAGGGACCAGGCCGTGCGGCTGTGCCGGAAAGGCTCCACACGGCGACGTGTCCGATGGCTGCATAGCCGCACATTCGCACAACTCTCCATCATCGGGCTGTACCGTCAATAAGGGACGCAGAAGTGGAAGGGGGCGTTGCCGTGTGAAACCGGCAGCCTCTTCGCTGCGTCGCGCAATCCCTGGACGGTCGGCTCGATACGCTCGGTCGATCTGATCAATACAGTCGTCACGCCCATGATATTCCGCATGACCAGCATGAGCCTATTGACTAATCTGATCCTACTGGTTAGTATGACCATACTGGTCATTACGGTCCTACAGGCCACTAGGCTCATGTCGTCCATGATGACCATACTGCCTGCGAACGAGGAGGAGGCTAATGCTAAAGAAGATCTCGGCGCAGAAGGCCCGGCAGAGCTTCGGAGAAATGATGGACGAAGTGCGACTGCGGGGCGACAGGTACATTGTCAACCGGGGAGACAAGCCCGTAGTGGCCGTCATTCCGGTTGAGGAGTACCTCGCCTGGGAACAGGCACGCGAGCGACTGTACAGCCGGATACTGGAGATGCGAGAGCGCAACCGCATGCAGGATGCTCTGCAACTCGAAGACGAAATCCGGCAGGCGGTTGCAGCCGTGGGCTGACGTCCCCGTATTTCGCACAGAATGTGGAGAGTCGTACTCGATCACGCCGTTCTCACGAGTGCACTGCTCAATCCGCACGGTCCTCCAGCGCGGCTGTTGGAGCTCGCGTTTCAGGGCTGGCTGCGCTTGTTCGCGACACCGCGAATGATGGCCGCGGAAAGCAGGGCGTTGCGCAGTGACACACTTCGCAAGTGGCACGGCTTGACCGACCGTGAGCTATCGCGGTTTATGGCGGATCTCCCGGTCCTGCTCTGTCTTATTCCGAATGTCGAGCGCACGTCGCCAAAGCACAGCATGGCGGCGGAACTGCTGTTCTGCGCCACACAAAGCAACGCCGACTTCCTCGTCACTTCTCGAGGCATCGAATCAGGCGCAGCAGAACAGTCCGGAACGCAGATCGTCAGTGCCGACCGGCTTGTCAAGCTGGTCGGCCGCGGCATCATGTGAAACGTGCATCACCGACTGATCCGGGTACCTCCGCCCTTGAGAAGGGCCTCGATCTCCTGAAGTGTGCACCAATTGATATCGCCCGGTATCGAGTGCAGCAGTGCGGCATACGCGTTGCCATAGCATAATCCCTTCTGGATATCGCCCGTGATGTAGCCGTGGAGGAATCCGGACGCAAAAGAGTCGCCAGCACCAACCCGATCGATTATCTCCACATCGTAAGTCTGATCCTCATACACCTTGCCACCCGAGTACACGATAGCGGTCCACTGATTACGCAGTACCGTGAGATCAGTACGAATGGTGATGCATACGGCGTCGAAGCTGAATTGCTCTGCAAGTCTGCGGGCAACCTCATCGTAGCTGTCACCGGTGATTTTCAGGACCTTCGCAGTGTCTTCCTCGGTAGAGATGAGTACGTCGACATACTCCATGAGAGGCACCATACACTGGTGCGCCTCATCCTCAGACCACAGGCGAGCGCGGTAATTGAGGTCGCACGCCACCTTGCAGCCCATCTGCTTGGCAACCTTGAGCACTTCCAGTGTAGCTTCAGCCGCTGACTTACTGAGTGCCGGCGTGATCCCGGTCGTGTAAAACCATTTGGTATCCTTGAGAATAGTAGCCCAATCGAAGTCACCCGGCTTGACCTTGCTCATCGCAGAGTGAGCTCTGTCGTAGACCACCCTGCTCGGACGAGGATTCGCACCAAACTCGACGAAGTAGATGCCGACCCTGTCTTCCTTTGTCCACAGGATATGTGAGGTATCAACCCCCTGCTCACGCGCTTTGTTGCGAATGTAGTGCCCGAGCGAGTTGTCTGTTAGCCTGGAGACCCACGCGGTATTGAGCCCCAGTCTGCTGACATTGCACGCAAGACTCATTTCCGCGCCACCCGCATTCACATCGAACGAGTATGCATGCTCAAGTCTGCGGTAATCCGGCGGGGAAAGCCGCACCATAGTCTCACCAAAACTGACTACATCGTACATCTGTCACACCTCCTGCGAAGCACCGGGTTACGAGTTTCGACCAACCTGTACGGCCTCGATGAATTGGCGCGCCTTTTCGCTTATCGCATCGAAGTTCCTGTCCGCCAGGGCCTTCTTATCCACAAGCGACGTGGCAACCGACACGCACGAGGCACCTGCACGAATGAAATCGGGGGTGTTCTCAAGTGTCACGCCGCCGGTCGGCGTCAATCGTATCTGTGGCAGCGGTCCCTTGATATCCCGAAGGTACTGCGGACCAACCACGCCTGCGGGAAATACCTTGACAATGTCGGCTCCTGCATCCCACGCAGCCAGTATCTCGGTAGGTGTGAACGTCCCCGGCACAACAACCTTGCCGTACCTATGCGCCATGCGGATGACCTCGATATTCAGGTTGGGACTGACAATGAAATCGGCGCCGTTCAATATCACCACGCGCGCCGTCTCGGGATCGAGAACCGTTCCCGCGCCGAGCAATAGATCCTCGTCCTTTGATTGCTGCTTGAACTCCCTGATGGCATCAATGGCACCCGGTACGGTCATCGTAACCTCGATGGTCTTCACGCCACCGCGCGCCACCGCGCCACACACATCTATCGCGTCGCTCGTACTCGACACTCTCACGATCGCGATTACCCCCGTGTCGAGTATTCTCTGCAGGTCCGATGTCTTCTTATCCATACTGTTCCTCCTCGAACTTGCCGGCTCTCATTCGCAGTCCAACCGCCTTTTCAAATCCATTTCAAACGCCTTGTAATCGCTGTTCACCTGCATCACGAACCTATGTGGGAGCTTCCTCAACATCGCAACGGGCGGCATTAAATATCTCCGCAATCCTGCATGTAGCGTTGTATCCCGCAGTAGAGGCTGCGCCGGATGTTCAAGCGATGGGCACGGTGCTGGCATCCGGCTTCGTTCCCCGTTCCACAATCCTTCCGTACATACCGGACATCACGACATGTCAACCTGACCGGCAACCGCGCCATGTTCCCACTCCACGCACACTCACCTCATATGGCGCATAATCATGCGCCGCGCCCCGGATGAGACACGACGCACGCGCTTGCTCGAACCTTACGACTTACTGACTGTGCTTCTCTGCAAGATTCCCCACCCAGGGCACCTTGTACCACACGTTCTGGTACGCCTTTATCATCAGAAGAATCCAGAGTATCACCGCGACGACCCACAAGACCATTGATATGATCCAACCGAGAATCGGGATTACGCTCAAGATAATGCTTATTACCGTGAGGCCGCCAAATACCATAATGGACTGCATCGCGTGAAAACGCACGAACTTGCTCTCCTTCTCCATAAGGAAGACCACGAGACCGGTGATCCAGCCGAGCAGGTAGCAGAGCAATCCAGCTACATTCTGCTCCATGCCCATTCCCGTTTTCCCTTCAGCCATTCTCTATACCTCCCTGCCAAAGACTTCAAGTTCCAACATACCGACTCGGTTATCTGACGTCAACCCTCCGACCTTCTTACTCAGTAGTCAACACTCGCCCGGGAGAAACAGGACGCGCCGCGCCCGAACAGGCGCAGCGCTTCGCAGTGTCACATCCAGGATGACGCGGCACCTACCGGCTGTATTTCTCCGCGAGATCACCAATCTTCGGAACTTTGAACCGTACGTTCTGGTATGCCTTCACCATGAGCAAAATCCATAGGACCGTGACAAGAAGCGACCCGAATACCATCAACAGTCCGAACAGAATCGGCCCTACCGTAGGAATCAGAAGCAGCAGCATCGCGAAGAGCGTCAGTAGCCCTCCGATGATGCTCAGACCACCAAACACGATGATCGACTGCATCGCGTGAAAGCGTACGAACTTGTTCTCCTTCTCCATGAAGTAGAAGACAAGTCCGGTTACCCATCCGAGTGCATAGCAAAGCAACCCTGCAACGTTCTGTTGCATGCCCGTGGAACCGGCCTTTTCCTCAGCCATTCTCAACTCCTCCGTTTACAAACTCTCGAAGTGCACAGTATCGCTTCAAGCCGTTCAAGTCAATATGAAACGAAGACTTTTCGCCCCCGCCATGAGTCACACATCACCGGCACTGCCCCACCATGAACGGCGAAATCCATGCCGCCGTAATAGTGAAGTACAGCACGACTGTGCGATACTCGCCCGTCATGATAAGGTGTGCAAGCACATAAAGGCGCGCACCCGCCAGGAGACACAGCTGTGGAGAAGAGCATTTCAGGCACCGAGCGGCATACACTTACACAGACAATATTTGACTTGGCATCAGATTTGGGGGCGGTGGTGGTTGGCATTGCGCCAGTTGACCGCTTCCACGCAGAGAATAGCCACGGACTCGGATCAGGCAGTTCGTATACCGCTACGGGATATGCTGCCGAAGATCTGCTTCCGGGAGCTCGAAGCGTCCTGGTGGTCGCCGTGCGGATCCCACATGGAGTGTTTGCATCCAGCCTCACTCCCCTTGAGACCACATACGTCTTCGGCAACTTCGGTTACGTACACCTTAACAGGCTGCTCAACCACATTACCTACAACGTTGCGTGCCATCTCGAAGACCAGGGATGGACGTCGCTTCCTATCGGTGCGTGCGGTGCCTCGAGATGCGACTTGCAGTCTTACGAGGAAGGACTGACGATCAGTCCTCTGCACGGCATATTCAATCTCAAGCGAGCTGCGGTACTCTCCGGCGTAGGTCGGCGGACGAGAAGTGGACTCATTGCCACGTCGCTCCACGGGACCCGAGTCCGACTGGGTGCGGTCATTACAGCTGCCGACCTTGTCGCAAGCCCCATGATCGAAGGGACGCCATGTCCATCCCAATGTAGAATCTGTGTCGAATCGTGTCCAATGAACGCCATCAATGTTGAAGGACACGTGAACCACGTTGCCTGTTTCTCCGACAACGGCAGGCGCGGGACAACAGAATCCGAAATCCTGAGCGAAATGAGTCGGGCTTTTCCCATCATAGACACCCAAAGCGGCTATCTTGCACACGAGCATGCGGCTATCGACGGCTCAGGGAACCGGGTGTGCCGGGCCGCCTGTATGGCAGCATGCCCGCTGTGGAAAGTCGGCTAACCTCCGACGAGGGCACTGCCGACCGGAACATACACCTCCGCCAGATACGATCATCATTTACTGACAGTTCATCGCTGGTCGCTACGTGGATACCGGAGTTGGAGCGAAACAAATGTCAATGCAATTCACCGGTATCCTGACAGTCCCGAGCAGGGCTCAATTGCTCAGAGCAGCGCGCCCATATAGAATCTGCTCCAGAAAGAATGGGGAGAGAATATGAGCGACGCAGAGATAGGCATCATAGGAGGAAGTGGCCTTTACCAGATGGCCGATCTTGCCGACGTGGAGGAGAGGGAGATTGACACGCCCTACGGGCCACCAAGCGATTCAATCGTATTGGGGACCCTTGAGGGACAACGTGTGGCGTTTCTGCCCCGCCACGGTCGCGGGCACCGCATATCTCCGACCGAGGTGCCCTACCGTGCCAATATCTACGCACTGAAGCTGCTCGGGGTTGAGCGCCTTGTCTCCATCAATGCGGTGGGCAGCTTCCGGGAAGACATGGCACCGATGGACATCGTGATCCCGGACCAGCTTGTCGATCGCACGGTGCACCGAGTCAACACCTTCTTTCAGGATGGAATCGTGGCACACATCGGATTCGCCCAGCCTTTCTGCCCCGAGATGCGCGCCCTCGCGTGTGGCGCTGCCATGTCGACGGGCGCAACGGTCCATGGCCGCGGAACCCATATAGTCATCGAGGGGCCCCAGTTCTCAACCCTGGCTGAATCGGTCATGTATAGATCCTGGGGCGCGGATATCATCGGCATGACCTCGCTGCCGGAGGCCAGACTCGCCCGTGAGGCCGAACAGTGCTACGTATCCGTGGCATTCGTGACCGACTATGACTGCTGGCACCCGACCCATGGATCGGTCACCACGGACATGATTCTTTCATGCCTTCTGAAGGGAGCTGAGACCGCCCGTTCAATCGTTCGCAACCTGCTATGCAATTTGCCGGCAGGACGATCCTGCGGGTGTGGTTCAGCATTAGGCGACGCCATAGTCACACCGGCACATCTGGTGCCTGAAGCAACCCGGTTGAAGCTGGAACCTATTACTGGCCGCTATCTACCCGGGCCACCACAATGGTGATGGAGATCGCATCGGTAGCCCATTCCTTGATCCCGTCGCAAATACTACCCGCGCACATGGCAGTAAGGAAGGCACCCCGGTAGGCGCACAAAATGCGAATAATCATCAGCCCATTGGACATTGACCGGAAACTCGCGCAGAAGATCATTCGTCGTCTGCAGGACGTACTTCCGTGGGAATTCGCGGTTTCGTCTGAGCGTGCCCCCAATACCCCCGCAGGGGGAGCGTTACCCGTGGAACAGGTCTTCGCGATGATGGGCGCGTGTGGCCGGAGCAATGACGTTACCGTCGCTGTGACATCACGCGATCTTACCGCGCAAGGATTCGAGTACGTCTACGGCTACGCCGCTCCAAGACAGCGAGCTGCCGTGGTTTCCCTGTACAGACTCGTCGATGGAATGCACCGCAGTGCCCTCCTTGTGGAACGTGCATCGAAAGAAGTGCTGCACGAGGCTGGTCATGTTCTCGGACTGGGGCACTGTGACGACGCAGGATGTGTCATGGCTTACTCGCAGACGCTACAGGACACCGATATCAAGCCCTGCCAGTATTGTGCCAACTGTCTCAGGGAGCTTTCGCGAATGCCGGAAACCTTGCCTGAGGAGAATTGAGGGGGGAGATGGACTTCGATCATGATGAACAACAGAGTCTCTTTCGTGCAGCGGTGCGCGAGTTCGTTAACTCCGAAGTAGTGCCTCATGCGGCGCGCTGGGAAGATGAAGAACGCTTCCCATGGGAGACGTGGCATCAACTGGCTGAACTGGGTCTCTGCAGTCTTGCGCTTCCGGAGGAATACGGTGGTGGAGGCAGCGGCAAGATGATGCTGTGTATTGCGACCGAGGAACTCGCGCGGGCATCGGGCGGACTCTCTGTCGCGTACCTGGTGAGTTGCGGCGTGGCAATGGATGGCATTTGTATGCATGGCACCCCGGAACAGAAAGGAGACTACATTCCCAGGTGCGCACGCGGAGAAGTCGCCTGTTTCGCTCTCACCGAGCCGGACGGCGGCAGTGATGTCGCCCCGATGCGCATGCGGTATCAAACCACGAACGATGGCTTTGTGCTGAACGGCTCGAAGACGTTCATCAGCAACGGAGAAGAGGCATCCTTCGGCGTAGTCTTTGCCACAAAGGATCCAGAGATGGGCCATCGTGGTGTGAGCGCGTTTGTATTCGAGCGCGACGTGCCAGGATTTACCGTCGGCAAACGGGAACGCAAGACCGGGCAGCACTGCTCATCGACCAATGAACTGATCTTCGATGAGTACAAGGTGCCGCGGGATGCGCTCATCGGCCAGGAGGGGGAAGGACTGATAATCGCTCTGGAATCCATCGACAAGAGTCGTGTCAGTGTGGCCGCCCAGGCCCTGGGCATCGCCCGGGCTGCGTACGACGAAATGGTACGCTACGCGACAGAGCGGCGCGCGTTCGGCAAGGCGCTGGGACAGCAGCAGGCTATCCAGTGGATGATTGCGGACTCAGCAACGGAACTGGAAGCGGCTCGACTGCTCACCTACCGGGCCGCATGGCTTATTGATCAGGGCAACCTTGCCATCAAAGAGTCAGCCATGGCGAAGCTGTACGCGAGCGAAGCAGCCGGCAGGATCTGCCATCGCGCAGTGCAGGTATTCGGTGGCATCGGCTACACGCGCGATGCCGCGGTAGAGCGTTACGCTCGGGATCAACGTGTCACGGAGATATACGAGGGTACGTCCGAAATGCAGCGATGGGCGATCGCACGACAGGTCCTTGGAGTCAAGTGATACAGTCGCAGCCTGTTCGTGGCTATGGAGACTGAAGATACGCTGATATAATCAGGCTGTCAGCCTGCACAAGGAGGTACAGACACATGAGAAAGGTAGCAATAGCCGGCGTCGGGCATACACCCTTTACGTTCGCGGCAGAGAAGTCCTCGGTTGAGCTCTTCAACGAGGCCGCGATGGACGCCATCATTGAATCGGGCATCTCAGCTAAGGACATCCAGGCGCTTTACGTAGGCAATGTCCTTGGTGATTTCTCCGAAGCACAGATCATGATTCAATCCTACATCGCAGACGATCTGGGAGCCACCAACATACCAGCGACGCGATACGAGGGTGCCTGCGCTTCGGCCAGCCTGGCCATACGCGATGCGTTCATGTGGGTTGCTTCGGGATTCTACGACATTGTACTCGTCGGCGGTGTGGAGACATCGGCAAAGATGGGTACTCCCCTGGCAACACGCACTTTTGCGATGGCACACGATTCCCATTACGAGTACCCGGCAGGGCTCACCTTCCCCGGATTGTTCGCCATGCTCGCCCACCTGTACACAGCCAAGTACGACGTTCCGCTCGAGAAGCTTAAGGAGCAGATGGCGATGGTGACTGTGCAATCGCACAAGTACGGTGTACACAACAAGTACGCACAGTTCCAAAAGGAAATAACCGTCGAGGATGTGCTCAAGAGCTTCATGGTCTGTAGCCCGTTGCAACTCTACGATTGCTGTCCGTTTTCCGATGGGGCAGCCGCAATGGTACTGGCATCGGAGGATGTCGCTAAGAAGCTCACGAAGAAGCCCGTGTACATCGCCGGAGTAGGACAGTCCTCATCCGGCAAGCTGAGTGCGCAGAAGGACTACGCTCCCAGGATACGCGCACGCGAGGTATCGGTGAAGCAGGCTTACGACATGGCAGGCATCGGACCTGATGACGTCGATTTGTGCGAGCTGCACGACTGTTTCAGTATCGCCAGCATCATTGCGGTCGAAAGCCTCGGCTTTGCCGAATTCGGCAAGGGCGGCGAGATGTGGGAGACGGGACAGGCTGACCGGGGAGGCAAAGTAGCCATCAACATGTCCGGTGGGCTGAAGTCCAAGGGCCACCCCATTGGTGCGACTGGCGCCTCGCAGGCGGTTGACATCGTCCACCAGATGCGTGGCGAAGCTGAACCAGGTCGACAGGTCGAGGACGTCAAGATTGGACTGACCGACACTCTTGGCGGTGACGGAGTGCTGTGCAACATGGTGCTCAAGCGGGGCTGGTAGGCTCCAGAGAGGAGACGCACGATGGAATATAAGCTGACGTTCAAGGAGTACAACAAGTCACTTAAGAAGGGGAAACTCCTCGGGCTCAAGTGCAACGACTGCGGCAACTACACATGTCCACCCAAGATGGCCTGTCAGGAATGCGGATCGACGAATATGGATGTCGAGCAGTTGAAGGGTAGCGGCAAGGTAGTCACTTTCACCGTATCGTTCGTGCCCGCGGAGGGCAGGGACGCGGAGGTGCCCTACACCGTAGTTATGGTCGAACTCGACGAAGGTCCGTGGCTTCTCGGAAACCTTACCGATATCGATCCCAACAAGGTTACCGTGGACCTCATCGGCAAGCCCGTGCAGCTCGGTTCCAAGATGAAGGCATTGCCTGGCGATGTCTACATGATGGGTGATAAGGAGGCGGAGGGGGCATTTGCCAGACCAACGTTCGTGTTCGCCTAAGGAACCGACCGGGCATTCTCCTTCCCCCGCAACTGAAGAACTGGCAGGGGCACTGAGGTCAACGGAGGCGTACCCGCACCAACCGGGTGCTATCGATTTCACTCAGACCCAGATGTCCCTGCTCTTCCTTGCGGACGATCTCGTCTACAAAGTCAAGAAGCCGGTCAACCTCGGCTATGTGGACTACTCGACATTCGAAGCGAGACGCCGGTACTGTGAACACGAGGTCCAGCTCAACCGTCGGCTGTGTCCCAGCGCCTACCTTGGCGTCGTGCCGATCACACGCGAACCCAACGGACGGCTGCGCGTCGAGGGAGAGGGACAGGTCGTAGAGCACGCAGTGAAGATGCGGCGACTGCCGCAGGAACGGATGCTGGACCACCTGCTGCGTGAGGGTCATGTCACCGGTGCGATGATGGAGGCCATCGCCGCACGCCTGGCCTCGTTTCACTGTGAGGCGGCTACGTCGCCGGAGATATCTGCATTCGGGACCATCGAAGCTATTCGTTTCAACACGGATGAGAACTTCGAACAGACGCTGCCCAACATCGGAACCACAGTTCGGCAATCAGATCATTCCCTGTTGCGCGACCATACGAACGACTTCCTCCAGTCTCACGCTGCATTGCTGCAGCGACGAGTGGAGCGGAATCGAATCCGCGACTGCCACGGAGATCTGCATGCAGCTCACGTGTGTATGACGGATGACATCTGCATCTACGACTGCATAGAGTTCAATGACCGGTTCAGATACGGGGACATTGCCTCGGAAATAGCGTTTCTCGCAATGGATCTCGACCGATACCGGAGACGCGATCTGTCCGATACGTTTTCGAACGCATATGCCAGGATCTCCGCAGACGGCGAGATAGCGGAGTTGATGTCATTCTATAAATGCTACCGCGCGGTGATACGTGGCAAGGTGGAGGGTTTCAAGCTGGGTGACTCTATGATCCCTGAAGAGGATAGAAATCGGGCCAAGTGGCTCGCGCGTACGTACTTCGAACTGGCACGCAGCTACATCAGGGGCAAAGGACTCCTCGTCATCATGTCCGGCCTAACGGCCTCAGGGAAGAGCACGGTGGCCGATGGACTCGGCCAACTGCTCGCCGGCACGGTGATATCGTCGGATGTCGTACGTAAGGAACTGGCAGGACTCCCAATCGATACCCACCGGTATGAATCATTCGGTGAGGGTATCTACTCGCCCGAATGGACGCGGCGCACGTACGACGAGATGCTGCGCCGGTCAAAGCAGGTGCTCGCCTCGGGAGGTCATGCTATCCTTGATGCATCGTTCCTCAGATCACACCAACGCACACGGGCGATCAAGATGGCGCGGCAAATGGGAGTCAGGGCAGTTCTTATCGAATGCGATGCACCCTACGAGGTGCTGGCACAGCGACTTCTCGACAGGCCGGCTGAGGAAACCATCTCAGACGCGAGACCGGAGATTCTTGAGGCACAAATCTCAAGCCGCGAGGAAGTTGCCGAATTCTCGGACGACGATCACATCCGTATCGACGCAACACAGGACAGCGAAACCATCCTGGAGGGATTATGGACCGGACTCTAGACACCAGCCACTATGACATCAAGGATCTGTCGCTGGCCCCGGAGGGCCAGAAGAGTATCGATTGGGCCTCTCTGAACATGCCGGTGCTGGCACAAATCCGCCAGCGCTTCACGGATGAAAAACCTCTCCGCGACGTGCGCATCGCAGCATGCCTGCATGTCACCACCGAGACCGCCAATCTCATGCTTACGCTGAAGGATGGAGGTGCTGATGTGGTGCTCTGCGCCTCCAATCCCCTGAGCACTCAGGACGAGGTGGCCGCGGCACTCGTGACCCGCGGAATTGCCGTTCACGCGATCAGAGCTGAAGACAACGATCAGTATTATCGACACATCATCGCCGCAATCCAGCATTCACCTCACATCACTATGGATGATGGTGCTGACGTGGTGTCCACGCTACATCAGAAGTATCCGGAGCTGCTTGCACAGGTCGTGGGTGGTACTGAAGAGACAACCACAGGTGTGATCCGACTGCGCAACCTCGCCCGCCAGGGGAAGCTGGGCTATCCGGTCATCTCCGTGAACGACGCGAAGACCAAACATTTCTTTGACAACCGGTATGGCACGGGGCAGAGCACTCTCGATGGCATCACGCGTGCGACGAATCTGCTGTGGGCCGGGGCTCGCGTCGTGATATGCGGCTACGGCTGGTGCGGACGTGGCGTTGCGCGAAGGGCACAGGGTATGGGCAGCCGCGTCATCGTTACGGAAGTCGACCCTATTGCTGCACTTGAGGCTGTAATGGACGGTTATGATGTGATGCCCCTTGCCGATGCCGCTCCGCTGGGAGACGTGTTCATCACAGTTACGGGGAACACCAACGTCATCGACAGGCAGCACTTCGACCGCATGAAGGATGGAGCCATTATGGCCAACAGCGGTCATTTCGATGTCGAAGTGGCCGTTGGCGGACTGCGAGAGATGGCAAGCCGCGTTACCGAAGTCCGTCCCATGGTGGAGGAACACCTGATGCCCGATGGCCGCAAACTCTATCTGCTCGCCCAGGGTCGACTGGTCAACCTTGCAGCGGCCGAAGGACATCCGGCGAGCGTCATGGACATGAGCTTTGCGAACCAGGCACTGTCAGCGGAATACCTCATCAGCAACAGCGGTTCCCTATCGCCGGATGTTTACGACGTCCCTGCAGTTATCGATGAGGAGATAGGCAGGCTCAAGCTGCAGACCATGGGAATTGAGATCGACACGCTGACCGAAGCCCAGATCGCCTACCTGGCAAGCTGGGAATCCGGCACGTAGGGTTTGAAGGAGGACAAATGCCCAACAGTTTCTGCTCATCCAGTTCTTACCTCATCACCTCGGAATCGGTCACCGAAGGACACCCTGACAAGCTGTGCGACCAGATCTCCGATGCCATACTTGACGCAATACTGGACAAGGATCCGCACGCGCATGTGGCATGTGAGGTTGCAGCTGCCATGGGAGTCATTCTCGTGCTGGGCGAGGTTACATGCGAGGGTTATGTCGAGATACCTGAGATAGTACGCAACGTGATCAAGGACGTTGGATACACCAAACCAGAGTACGGCTTCGACTATCGAACCTGCGGCATTATGGTGTCGCTTAAGCAGCAATCGGCAGACATCGCAGCGGGCGTCAATCAATCCATGGAGGTAAGGTCGACCGAGTCTGCAGACGCAGACCTTGACACCACGGGCGCGGGAGACCAGGGGATGATGGTGGGCTACGCCTGCAACGAGACAGCGGAGCACATGCCGCTTCCAGCCTTGCTGGCGCACAGACTGTGCCGGCGGCTGGCCGAGGTGCGAAAGAATGGCACTATCCCCTACCTTCGTCCCGACGGCAAGTCGCAGGTCACCATCGAGTATCAGCATGGAATCCCGAAACGCATTGTCTGCCTCGTAATCGGCGCTCACCACGATGACGGCATTGACCGTGCCACGATCGAACGGGATATACGGCGGGAAGTGGTAGATGCGGTTGTTCCCCAGGAACTGATGACCGCCGAGACTGCCGTATACGTGAACACCGCGGGACAGTTCGTCATAGGGGGTCCGGTCAGCGATACGGGTTTCACAGGCCGCAAGATAATTGTCGATTCGTATGGCTCGGTCTGCCCTCACGGCGGCGGCGCGTTCTCGGGCAAGGACCCGACTAAGGTCGATCGCTCGGCGGCATACATGGCACGCTACGCTGCGAAGAACGTCGTGGCTGCAGGACTGGCGGATTACGCAGTGCTGCAGGTGGCCTACACAATAGGTAAGGCCCACCCATTGTCCATCTCCGTTGAGACCCTCGGCACGGGCAAGGTTCCCGACACGGTCATTGAGGACCTCATCACGAAGCACTTCGACTTTCGGCCGGAAGCTATCATCCGATACCTCGACCTGCGGCGCCCCATCTATCAGCAGGTCGCAGCCTACGGTCACTTTGGCAGGACCGATCTTGACCTACCCTGGGAGAAAACGGACAAGGTTGAATTGCTACGCAGAGAAGCGGGGGTGTGACATGGCGGGAGTCATCAGGTTCGGCACGGACGGCTGGCGCGCCGTTATCGCCGAGGACTACACGTTCGACAACGTGAGGATCTGCGCACAGGCCACGGCCAATTACCTCCACAAGAGCACGGGAGCCGGCGCTTCTGTGGTTGTCGGCTACGATACACGATTCGCCTCTGAGGACTTCGCAGCGGCTACCGCCGAGGTGCTCGGCTCAAATGGCGTACACGTATACCTTACCGAGGCAACCGCGCCGACGCCTGTCGTGAGTCACGCGGTGGTCAACCTGAAGGCCCACGGAGGAGTGGTTATCACCGCGAGCCACAACCCTGCAAGGTGGAACGGCTACAAGTACAAGGGGCCGGACGGATCCAGCGCACCGACGCATGTCATCGCCCAAATTGAGGAGGAGGTTGCCTCACTACTTTCGGCAACCGATGGGACTCCGGCAGATAAGGTGCGCCGGCGCAACCTGCAGGAACTGCTCGAAGAAGGCATGGTCGAGTGGCACGATGCAACGTCCGCGTATATGTCGGGCATCAGTACACTGGTAGATATTGATGGGATCCGCAGAATGCAGGGGACGGTTGTCGTGGATTCGATGTTTGGAGCCGGTTCCGGCTACTTCACGCACCTTCTAAACGGAGGAAACCTGGCGATAGACGAAATCAACGCGGAGAGGAATCCCGCTTTTCCAGGTATCCGGCCGGAGCCGATTGCACCCAATCTCGAACGTCTGTGCCAGCGCGTCCCGGAGACTGGCGCGCTCATGGGTATCGCTACGGACGGCGATGCGGACCGGGTCGGTATCGTCGACGAAAACGGCAACTTCCTCAACCAGCATCAGGTGTTTGCGTTGCTGTGCTACTACCTCATCGGCATCCGTGGAGAGCGCGGCGAGATCATTCGATCCATAACGACAAGCGAGATGATCTCGCTGCTTGGCAGGCACTATGACGTGCCGGTGCACGTGACGCAGGTAGGCTTCAAGTACATTGCACCGCTGATGCAGCAATACGACGCACTCATAGGTGGAGAGGAGAGCGGCGGCTACGCGTTCCAGGGTCATGTGCCAGAGCGCGACGGCATACTCGCCGGCCTCTTCTTTCTCGACATGGTACGGCAGACAGGAAAACCTCCTTCGGTACTACTCCAGGAGTTGTACGACCTGGTGGGCCCGCACTACTATGACCGAATCGATCAGGAACTGGAACCCACTGATCGCGATCGCGTGGAGGCGACTCTCGAAGACTTATCGCCTACCGAAGTCGGTAACGTGCCCGTGACTGATACCAACCGAATGGACGGCGTCATGCTCGCATTGCAGGACGGTTCCTGGATCCTCTATCGGCTGTCGGGCACCGAGCCGCTCGTGCGCATCTACGCCGAGGGCAACAGTGCCGAGCGGGTCAGGGAACTGCTGGCTCAGGGAAGGTCGCTACTTGGGCTATAAGATGCAGAAAGGGCACCTGGTTACAGACTCAGGTGGCAGGAGAGTGTTAGACTGGCGGAGGGAGCGGGATTCGAACCCGCGACCCCGATCGCTCGGGGTAACCGCTTAGCAGGCGGCCGCACTAGACCTCTATGCGATCCCTCCGCGAAGAACCGCGCCGCGCGCGAACGTTCGTATTATGCCACAGTGCCTACCATCCGACCAAGTGATACGAACGGATCCACTGACACCGCTGCTCCGCTCCTAATCAGGATCGTGTCCGTTTTCCCAGCGCTGCAACTCAATGATGTTGTCCTCGGGATCCCGAGCATAGGCAAACGTGATCCGACCACTGCCTTTGATGTCACGGCACACAATCTCTCCGATTGAAGATCCGCCACAGGCGTGCACCTGATCCAAAGTACCCGCGACGTCATCAACACCGAAGGCGATATGGGCGAACCCCTTACGGTTGGCAGCAGGTGGCAGACAGTCCCGAACCACTGAAGGGTACTGAAACACCTCAAGGGTGGGGCCTCCTTCACCACTACCCGGCAATCGCAGGTGAATCCCTTCCACCTCGGCGTCCGGCACGCCCGTTGCCCGGGACAACCAGTCTCCCCTCAGATGGCGCTCCGGCGGCACCGGATGACAACCGAACACCTGCTGGTAGAAAGCGGCCAGTCGTCTCCAATCGATAGCAACCAGATTCACGTGTGCAAAACAAGTGTTCACCGACATCACCTCCATCGTCCGGCACAGTCGATTATTCCTGCCAACAGCGCCGGTCCGGTAGCCCGCCATTTGCAGTCGCGGTTCTCAGTCGCTACGCTAGCCAACAGTGCGCATAGTAAGGAGGTGCGGGTAATGGATACGCATTCCGGACTCACCGCAATGCTCTACACCGAAAACGGCGTGCCCGAATCATACCGTCTAGGACAGCCAGTGGTACAGAGAGAATACCTTGTCGACGGAGAGCTGAGAGAGTGGCATGGTGCACTCCAGGAAGTCTTCTCCCCGGTATACCTCCAGTCAGAAACAGGAGAGGCAGCAAGACTGCTCGGCAGCTACCCACTACTGACAGAGAATGAGGCAGCCAAGGCACTCAACGCTGCAGTACGTGCATACGGCAACGGGACTGGAGCATGGCCTGCAATGTCGGTCGAGGACAGAATTCGCTGCGTCGAACGGTTCACCCAGTTGATGCTCGCAGAGAAGGCTGCAGTAGTCAATATGCTCATGTGGGAGATCGGGAAATCGTATCGCGATGCTGAGTTGGAGTTCGATCGAACCGTTGAGTACATCCGAGACACAATCGACGCGCTGAAAGAACTGGACCGTGGGTCAGCGCGTTTCACTATCGAAAAGGGAATCATCGGGCAGATAAGGCGCGCCCCGCTCGGAGTCGTGCTCTGCATGGGGCCGTACAACTACCCCCTCAACGAGACGTTCACCACGCTGATTCCGGCTCTGATCATGGGCAATACTGTGATCTTCAAACCTCCCAGGCTCGGCGTCCTGCTACACCGTCCACTCCTGAAGGCTTTCCGGGATGCGTTTCCCCACGGCGTGGTGAACACCGTCTACGGAGACGGACAGACTGTCATTGGCCCACTCATAAGCTCTGGGGAAGTCAACGTGCTCGCCTTCATTGGCAGCAGCAGGGTGTCAAACATCATCAGGCGGCAGCATCCAAGGCTGAACAGACTGCGTTGCGTACTGGGACTGGAGGCGAAGAACCCGGGAATCATCACCGAGAGTGCCAACCTCGACGTCGCGGTCCGGGAATGTGTCCTCGGAAGCCTGTCATTTAACGGACAAAGATGCACCGCACTCAAGATACTGTTTGTCCACAGGAGCCTGTACGAGCGATTTCTCGAGCGGTTCTGCAACGAGGTGACGCAACTTCGCTCCGGCATGCCTTGGGAGGAGGACGTGTTTCTAACTCCTCTTCCCGAGCCGGAAAAAACAGACTACCTGTCGGAACTCATAAGAGACGCCGAGAGCCACGGCGCACGCGTCATGAACGAAGCGGGTGGGGCCACGTGCCACACTTTCTTCCATCCTGCAGTCCTCGCACCGGTGACACCGGAAATGCGTATCTACGAGGAGGAGCAGTTCGGCCCGGTGGTTCCGATCGTCCCGTACGATAATATCGCCACTCCGCTGCAGTACGTGGTCAACTCACACTACGGCCAGCAGGTTAGCGTGTTCGCACAGGACGCGGATGATGTCGCCAGGCTCGTTGATGCCCTTGTGAATCAGGTTTGCCGTGTCAACGTGAACAGCCAGTGTCAACGGGGACCTGATACATTTCCGTTCACAGGGAGGAAGGACTCGGCTGAGGGCACGCTCTCGGTTTCAGATGCGCTTCGAGTCTTCTCCATACGAACCGTCGTGGCGACGAAGGGCACCGATGCGAATAAGGAGATTCTGAGGGAGATCGTCAGAGAGAGAAAATCGGCGTTTCTCTCGACTGATTTCATTCTCTAGCCAATGACCACAGGCCACCCAGGCGCGATCACCCACAGGTGGCCCGGAAATGGTCAGTCACGATAACGATCGTACCGGTCGATGTGGTCGGACACAACTTCGGGCTCATCAGGAGAAGAAGGCTCGCTGAATTCGGCATTCGATCGCTTCCGACCAGCTCGCACCCGCAGCACCACTAAGCCAACACCCGCCACCAGTGAGGGCAGGAGTACATCTCCCACACCACCACATGTTCCGCCACAGGCTATACACATGTATGGCTCCTCTCGCGGGGTCGCCAGACCCCAAATGTACCTGTTTGTACCTCGCTATCGCGCCTCAGGTCAAATCATGTACGGAATGCGGTGCTGACACGAGCCGCCTCAGCGAAGGAACCTGCCGAGAGAGAAATGACCGATCATGCAGAAGCAGAAGAAAGAATGTGGAGCTGAGGGGACTCGAACCCCTGACTTCCTCCGTGCAAGGGAGGCGCTCTCCCAGCTGAGCTACAGCCCCGAGGATTGGCGTCGTATTATATCATGCTATCATTCTGTGCAACGGGCCATACTTGGCTGGAAGGGCAGCTGATTCTATGGGAGACGTAGGACTACCACTTGCATTCGGACTTGGAATACTGTCATTCGCTTCACCCTGCGTGGTGCCGCTCGTGCCGGTGTACCTCGCTAATATCGCCGGCCTGGCTATCCTGAGCGATGCGCCGCCCGACAGGCGACGGATTCTAATCAGCACGATCCTGTTCGTAGCGGGATTCGGCGTCGTCTTCCTTCTCATGGGCACCGCGCTCCAAGTGGTTTTCGGAAGCGTACCGATGCCTGTCAAACAGAGGATTGCAGGCGGACTCCTGATGGCCTTCGGCATACTGCTGTACGCGTCTACCAGGATTCCACAGCTCAATTTCTCCGGCCGCCTCGGGATGGACAAGGCTAAGGGCACCGGCTACGTGCGCTCCGCCATGCTTGGCTCCGTTTTTGCAATCGGATGGACACCCTGTATCGGCCCCATCATCGGTGGAGTACTCGCCATGGCCGCATATGGCGGCGATGTTCTTGCTGCTGTACCTCCGCTGACCGCATACAGCCTTGGCCTCGGCGTCCCGTTCGTCATTATGGGGCTGTTGCTGGGTACGCCCACCGGTACACGGGCCCTGCAGGCCCTGACAAAACGATCTCATCTCGCAACCATACTGGGGTCCGCAACGTTGATTATTGTGGGAGCGCTTATATTCACCGGCACGGTGTGAGCGCTTCCAGTCACTTGAAAGGGGTTTGCAATGCACAACGGATCTCGCCATAAAACGCCATTGGCGCTGCTGGTGGCCGCACTGCTTATCATCACAACGTCACTTGGTCTGGCAGGATGTTCAAGTGGCAATGGTGTCACGAAGATCACCTCTCCAGCCGATATCGGGCTTTCAGAAGTCGAGATTGCTGCACCGGACTTCACCCTGCCGATCCTTGGCGGAGGCGATTTAAGGCTGTCTGATCTGCAGGGACAGGTAGTTCTGCTGAACTTCTGGTATCTGGATTGCCCCCCGTGCAAAGAGGAGATGCCCTACCTGGATGCCGTCGGCAAGGCCTACGAGGGAAGAGCCCATGTGGTCGTGCTGAATATCGGCGATTCTGAGTCAAGCGTCGAGCGATACTTCGGAGATGCCGAACTGAATATGCGCGTTCCCTTTGATTTCGACGGTCGGATCGCCGCCGAATACAGCATAGGGTTCACTCCCACCACCTTCTTCATCGATTCGGATGGGATAATTCGCTTCGCGAAGATAGGCGGCTTCCACAATTACGACGAAGTCGCGGCGGCCATGGAGTTCATTCTCGCCAAGGACGCGGAATGAATGGGGGTACACAGTGTTATTGACAGCGCCGCACGCCTTTGTGCAGACCGCATCCTGAAGACCCGCTGCGGCGCAACGCCCGGCACCTGCCTCGGTCTAATCACGCTTCGCGTAGCGCTCGTACACGAGTAGCACACAAACAGGATATCTGACACCCAAAATCTCGTTCGAAAGGCACACGATGGCTGTCCAAGACGGGCCGCAACACCACAGAGCGGAGGAAGAACCTTTGGCCTCCAACTACCAGGCACCTATGGACCCCGAGCCCATGCGTCACGCCCTTGAGCGCCTCGGACTGCTACAAGAAGGAGAAACGGCAAACCTGACCCCGCTCACCGGAGGCGTGGCCTCAGACATCTGGAAGGTAGATCTGCCGGACCAGACCGTGTGCATTAAGCGTGCGCTGCACAGACTGAAGGTTAAGGCCGACTGGTTCGTACCGATTGAGCGCAATCTTTATGAGTGGCAGTACTACCAGATAGCCGATACCGCCGCCCCGGGCGCTGCGCCACGCCTGCTGGCGCAGGACACCGAAACGTTTCTCTTCGTCATGGAGTACCTTGAACCACGGGATTACCCGCTTTGGAAACACCAGTTGCGCGATGGAGTGACCCATTCCGACTTTGCGGCACAAGTAGGTCATCGACTGGCTACGATTCACTCCTACACTGCGGCGCATCGTGAAATCGCCGACCGTTTTCCCACTGATGCAATCTTCTACGCCTCACGCATGGAGTCCTACCTCGAGGCCAGCGCCCGCGCGCATCCCGATCTCGAACATGTTCTGCACACGCTCATCCGCACCACGATGCACACCAAGTATGCGCTGGTCCACGGCGACGTCAGCCCGAAGAACATCCTGAATGGACCGCGGGGGCCTGTGCTGCTTGACCCTGAGTGCGCCTTCTATGGCGACCCTGCCTTCGACCTTGCCTTCTGTCTGAACCATCTGCTGCTGAAGTGTCTCTGGACTCCGTCAGCCACGCCAGGCTTCATTGCCTGCTATAAGACGCTTGCCGAGACTTACCTTTCGGGAGTCGATTGGGAACCTGCGGCTGAGATGGAGGCGCGAACGGCGCGGCTCCTGCCAGGTTTGTGTCTGGCCCGAGTCGACGGCAAGTCTCCGGTCGAGTACATAACCACCGAAGACGACAGGGAACTCGTCAGAACTGCATCACGCCTTCTGCTGCAACAACCTGTCACAACCCTTGACGGAGTATCCGCAGCCTGGCGCCAGATCCTTGGACGCTGACGAGCCATTGGTGTAAGGGTACTGAGAAAGAAAAGGGGCGGACATCAGGCTGCGCCTGGGGATGTCCGCGTCCCTCTCCAAGACTCTGAACCGCTACTGGCCTTTGTACTTTCCCATTACTACGACCGCGTTCGAGCCGCCGAAGCCAAATGAGTTGGACGTGGCGATGTCGATATTCATCGGTCGCGCGACTTTCGGCACGTAATAGAGGTCACACTCTGGATCGGGCTCATCGAGGTTGACGGTCGGAGGAGCGATCGAGTGCTGGATGGACAGCAATGTGAAGATTGACTCAACAGTGCCCGCTCCGGCGAGAAGATGTCCCATCATCGACTTGTTGGAACTGATCGCCAGCTTGTACGCGTGATCACCGAACGCCAGCTTGATTGCGGTCGTCTCCGAGACGTCATTGCTCGGCGTCGAGGTACCGTGCGCGTTTACGTAGTCGACCTGTTCCGGCTCAACGCCACCATCAGCCAGGGCAAGACTGACGCAACGCGCCTGGTTCCTGGAATCCGCCTCGGTGATGTGGAAACCATCGACGTTGGTCGCATAACCGAGAATCTCTCCATAGATATGCGCGCCCCGTTTCAGCGCGTGCTCGAGTTCTTCAAGAATCAGTGTCCCTGCTCCCTCACCCAGCACGAAGCCATCTCTATTCTTGTCGAACGGACGGGACGCCTTTGTCGGCTCGTCGTTTCGTGCCGACAGCGCTCCCATGCGGCCCAGACCAGCAATGCCCAGGGGCAGGATGTAAGCTTCAGACCCACCCGCAATCATCACGTCCGCCTCGCCATGTTGAACGTGCCGAAACGAGTCACCGATCGCATTAGACCCGGTCGCACATGCGGTAATAACGCATTGTGCCGGTCCCTGTATCCCGTACGCGATGGCGATCTCAGCCAGCGCCATGTTCGGAATGAACCCAGTGACGAAGAAAGGCGATATCTTATCGGCGCCCCCCGCTTGAAACGCCGCCAGATTCCTTTCGTACGTCGTCATCCCGCCGATGCAGGTGCCGTAGATCACGCCTACCCTGTCACAATTGTGCTCATTGACCACAAGGCCGGAATCTTCCATCGCCATGGACGTGGCTGCCAGGGCGTAGTGGATGAAGGGATCCGTCCTCCGGACACGTTTCTTCTCCATGAAATCTTCGGGAGCGAAGTCTTTCACTTCGGCAGCAATACGCGTGCGAAATCCGGACGCGTCGAACTTGGTGATGGGACCAACGCCAGTTTCACCTTTGACAAGTCGCTCCCAGGAGGGTTTCACTCCGGTCGCGAGGGGCGTCACAGCACCGACGCCGGTCACGACGACACGGCGACGCGCTGTCATCCCAGCTTCCCTGCCACGTAGTCAATCGCATTCTGAACGGTCTGCAACTTGCCTGCATCCTCGTCGGGAATCTCGACCTTAAAGGCCTCCTCCACTGCGGTCAGAAGCTCGATTATGTCCAGGCTGTCCGCTCCGAAATCATCCATGAACGACGATTCAGGTTTGATCTCAGCCTCATCGACCTCGAGCAACTCGATGATCAGTTCCTTAACCTTGGAGAAGATCTCGTCTTTGTCCATTCTTCCTTCCTCTCTTAACGAATATATTGGAGAACCCTTCCAGGTGGGTAGTGCATATGAAGAGCTATGTTCCAGTTCCGAATGATACACAGTCGCGATGTGCCACCGCAACGTTAATGGGCGAACGACTGGCTGATAGTGCGGATAGACGGATGCACAGAGCTTCGGGTGGGCCGGGTTGACCCGGCCCACCCGAAGAATCCTTCTCTAGCCCACCTTGGGAAGATCGGCCAGTGCTTCCTTGATCAAAGCATCGGGATACTCATAATCCTGCAGCTTGCCGGACAGATATGCATCATAGGCGTGCATGTCGACATGACCGTGGCCGCTATGGTTGAACAGTATCGTCTTAGCCTCGCCGCTCTCCTTACAGGCCAATGCCTCGTCTATGACCGCGCGGATAGCGTGCATAGTCTCCGGCGCGCTCAGGATGCCCTCGGTCCGTGCGAAGGTGATACCCGCCTGGAACGTCTCAAGCTGATGGACCGCCTTCGCCTCCACCAGTCCGAGCTTCAACAAGTGACATGTAAGTGGAGCCATACCATGGTAGCGCAGACCTCCAGCGTGGATCGGAGGCGGCATGTAGCCATGACCGAGCGTGTACATCTTCACAATCGGGGCCAGTTTTGCGGAATCGCCGTAGTCATATGCGTAGGGCCCCTTGGTGAGCGTTGGGCAACTGTACGGCTCCACATTGATGACGCGCAGGTCCGGCTTCGTACCGTCGAGCTTGTCCTTCAGGAACGGCAGGAACAGTCCAGCCGCGTTCGAACCACCGCCGGCACAACCAATTATTATGTCCGGATAGGCATCGGCCTCTTCCATCAGTACCTTCGCCTCGAGACCGTTGATTGTATTGTGTAGCAACACGTGGTTCAGCACGCTGCCGAGTGAGTAGTGCGTATCGTCACGAGTCATCGCATCCTCGACCGCCTCGCTGATGGCAAGTCCCAGGCTGCCGGGACAATCCGGATCGTCGGCCAGCACTCTCCTGCCCACATTCGTATCCGGGCTTGGACTGGGAACACAGTTGGCGCCCCAGGCTTCCATCATGATGCGGCGGTAGGGCTTCTGGTCGTAGCTCACCCGCACCATGTACACCTTGATCTCCAGGCCGAAGCATGCACCGGCGAACGACAGCGCACTGCCCCACTGACCCGCACCGGTCTCGGTGGCGATACGCGTGATGCCTTCTTTCTTGTTGTAGTACGCCTGCGCAACCGAGGTATTCGGTTTGTGGCTTCCAGGCGGGCTCACACCCTCATATTTGTAGAAGATCTTGGCAGGAGTATCCAGTACCTTTTCCAGTCTCCTTGCACGAAAGAGAGTCGTGGGTCTCCACAGTCGGTAGACATCGATTATCTCCTCGGGAATCTCTATCCAGCGCTCGGTGCTCACCTCCTGCATGATGAGCTCCATCGGGAACAGCGGAGCGAGGTCCGGTGGAGTCAATGGCTGCCCGGTCATGGGGTGCAGCGGCGGCGGCAGCGGCTCGGGCAGGTCGGCCTGTACGTTGTACCAGTAACGGGGAATATCTCTCTCATTGAGTGTGTACTTCACGATCTTGTCAGACATGATCTTCCTCCAGTCGATTCGTTCCGTGAACTGCAAAGCCGGTGCATAACCTCCATTTCAGCGGCGCCGGCGGCGCCATCTGAACCCTGTCTGTCTCATTGTGCCCTCCTCGCGAAAAACAAAGAGCCTCTCGCCGAGGGGCGAGAGGCTCTTCCTTCGCGGTGCCACCCTCATTCAGGTCTTGCGACCCTCTCATCGGGTACTGCCTTTGGGGCTATACCCTGGACTTCGATAACGCTGTCCCTGCGCCAAAGCCTACTCGGTACTCACACCTTTCGGTTTGGGGCTCCCGGGGCCATTCGAGCTCCGCGCTGGTATCGGCTCACACCTTACCCGACTCTCTGAACCTCGCCTTGAGCTGTACTATTCCCGTTCCACGCCGGTGCACTATTCAATTGCGCGGCATGGTAGTACGCCGCATGCCGGTTGTCAAGTCTGCGAGCGGGATTCTCCAATTTCCTCGCCGTCAAGCAGCGCCGCCAGGTCCAGCAGGCTATGAAGGCAATTATTCCCCGCACCGGATCTGTCAAGGTAGAGCGCCCTGATTCCTGCAGCAGAGGAACTGAGGTAATCGTGATCCCAGCTGTCTCCTACGTGCAGGACCTCGGCGGGCTCCGCACATAGCTCCCGGCACATCCATCGAAAGAACTCCTCGTCTTTCACCCTGCCAAGAGAGGAGGTTGCGGAGAAGTACCGTTCGATCCTCCCTTCCACATCCCGCAGCAGGGGCCTGAGAAACTCGAACGGCGTGGACGAGGCAACTACCAGGCGGTACCTGCCGCACAAGGCGTCCAGCACAGGCCTCGATTCCGGGTAGAACTCAATCAGGGACCGATACGCCTCTATCACGGGTGCCGACTCACCCAGGCCAAGTCTGCGGAACCAATAGTCGATGTCGTACCACTCTTTCCTGTTCGGGCCGATGCAGTGATATTGCGAGAATACCTGGCTGGCGGCCTGTTCGAACGGTATCCCGTGCTTCTGCCCGTACATCCGCGGCACCACCTCCTGCCAGACCGTGCGCGAGAACGCATGACTCGCGAGCGTACCCTCCGCGTCGAAAGAGATCACCTTTATCTGCTCCAGTCCTTCAACCATAGGGTTCACATCGTACCACACGACAGTCGTGAGTCCGCGGATTTGTCATCGCCGCACGTCATGGCTACAATCTTACGAATGCAACAGGAAACTGATACTCATGAACGCTACTCGGGCTTCGAGCTCGGACCCATTCGTCCGCCGAGCGAGGCGTACTCGCTGCTGATCCGCGCCACCAGGAACTGCCCCTGGAACAAGTGCCTGTTCTGTCACCTGTACAAGGACACGGAATTCTCGCTCCGGTCAGTTGAGGATATCGAACGTGACATCGATGCCGCGGCTGCAGTGCGCGACCACATAGTTGAGGCGTCCCACAAGCTGGGCTACGGCGGCAATGTACAGCTCACCGCAGCAGCCCTGCTGAGCCAGCCGTACGACGATGCCTGCATGCGTAACGTCGCTCTGTTCCTCTATGGCGGAGGCGAGTCCGTTTTCCTCCAGGACTCCAACACGCTGATCATGAAGACACCGGATCTCGTCCGAATCCTGCTCCACCTGCGCGAGGCATTCCCCAATCTCTCAAGGGTGACCACCTACAGCCGGTCGCACACCGCAGCACGCAAGACGCTCGACGAACTGAAGCAGATCCGCGAGGCAGGCCTGGTGCGCATTCACATGGGACTCGAGACCGGCTACGATACCCTGCTTGACTACATGCAGAAAGGCGCCACCTCCGAGCAGCAGATATCCGCCGGACAGAAGCTCAATGAGGCGGGTTTCTCATTGTGTGAATACATCATGCCGGGCCTCGGCGGAAAGGAAATGGCCGAGGGTCACGTACGGGAGACCACGCGCGTGCTCAACGCAGTCAATCCCGGGTTCATCCGCCTGCGCAGCCTCCATGTCTCGCCCACAATGCCACTTTGGTCGCGCGTCCAGGATGGCACTTTCCCGCTGCAAAGCGAGGATGACGTGGTCAGGGAGATCAGGGATATGATTGCGGGACTGGAGGTGACGAGCGAGATCAAGAGCGACCACATCGTCAACCTGCTGATGGAAGTCGAAGGCAGGTTTCCTGATGACAAAGAGAGACTACTGGCCATCATCCAGCGGTACCTGGACATGCCGGACGAGGAGAGATTGAACTTTCAACTGGGGAGGCGCATGGGTCTCTACCAGGCTCTTGCCGACATGACCGAAGAGGGCAGACACCAGCGGGTTGCCGAGACCATCAGCCGCATTCGCGAACGCGGCGATGACGTCGAAGAGGTCATCCGCAGGCTCAAGGACCGCTTCATCTAATACGAGGGCTCCGCGAGCGGCTTCACCATGTACGGCCCCTGGCGCTCATAGCCAAGCTGCCGGTAGTAACCTCGTGCACCAACTCCGCTCAGTACCCGCAGTCGGTCGGCTCCATACTCCGCCACCGCGATCCTCTCTGCCTCCCTCAGCAGGCTGGCTCCAAGACCCCGATGCTGCGCCGCTGAATCATCGCGCTTGCCCAGCGCAACCTCGGGGCCGTATACGTGCAACTCGCGCACCGTCGCCATTGGCGCAGTACTTCCTTCGGTTTCCGGCCCGCCAATGGACAGTCGAAGCAGCGCGTACAGAGTCCCCTGCTTGTCCTCATACGAAAGAAGAACCTCGTCCCCATCGGCCGTCTCGTAACTCAGCCGCCTGAGCACCGGTTGACCGATGACCCAGCCGTCACGCCTGCGATGTCCATACTCCCGGCACCGCACACACTGGCATCCTGCCTCAAGCTGTCTCATGCGTTCCCTGACCGTGCTCCGCAACGCCAGGTCATCGCATCCGGCCACTATGAACTTCCGTGGAATGTCACGCATCAGACGGGCAATCCGCACGTACGGCGGCACCAGCATCTTCATCCGCGCCAGCAAATCCGTCATCTCCTCGATAGTGCAGGGGTTGAAGCGTCCCTCGTCATACCATTCCTCCAGCTTCGATCCCTGCACAACGACTGTCGGATACAGCTTCAGTCCATCGGGTCGGAACCGAGGATCGTCGAACAGTCGGCGCGTCATTTCAAGGTCGTGTCCTGCTGACGAGCCCGGGAGACCGGGCATCCAGTGGTAGTACACCTTGAAACCGTTCCGACGTAATCGCGATGTCGCCTCGATGATCTCCGCAACGCCATGACCGCGTTGCATCAGCTGGTGAACACTGTCATCCAGTGTCTGCACCCCCAGCTCAACACGCGTCGCCCCGAACTCAAGCAGCCGCGCCACCTCTTCGTCGCCACAGACGTCTGGGCGCGTCTCCACACAGAGCGCCACGCAACGATGCCGTGCAGTCTCGTTGAGCCTTGTGGCCTCATCGAGATCGGCAGACTCCACTTCGTTCAGCGCGTCATAGCACGACTTCACGAACCAGTACTGGTAGTCGACCGGATACGACAGAAAGGTACCACCCATGACCAGCAGCTCAACCTTATCCACCGGATGCCCCATGCTTTCCAGAGAGCGGAGCCGCAGCCTCACCTGCTCATAGGGATCGAAATCGCTCCGGATGGCGCGCAGCACGACGGGTGATTCCTCCGTGTAGCTCTTCGGCGCGACATCAGACGTCGGACAATAGACGCACTGCCCCGGACACGGGTGGGGCCTCGTCATGACGGCGACGGGCGTCACGCCCGATATGGTTCGCGTAGCCTTCCTCATGGTAGGCTTGAGTCTAACAGGAGCCCATCATGGGAACAAACCGCGAAGTGTTCGATCGCATGGCGCCGACCTGGTACGGGGTCAGGCACTGGCCGCTGCTGCGCCACGAGCTCGACCTGATGGCTCGCCGGTGGAAGAGTGGCAGACTGGTGAACCTCGGCTGCGGTCACGGGGCGGATTTCCTGCCGTTTCGCTCTGGGTTCGAACTGGTGGGCCTCGACCATTCACAGGGCATGCTGCGGCAGTCGCGCAGATATATGGTGAAGCATGGCTTCGATGCCTCTCTCGTCTGCGGTGACCTGTGCCAGCTTCCTTTGGCCGATCGCTCGTTCGATCACGCGATAGCCATCGCCAGCTATCACCACATCGAAAGCGCAGAAGCCCGCCAGCAGGCCTTCCATGAACTGCATCGAGTGCTTCGGCCGGGAGGAGAGGCATTTATCAGCGTATGGAACCACGACCAGCCCAGGTTCCGTGATGCTCCTCCGGATCAGTGGGTCCCGTGGAGGAATGGAGACCGCACGCTCCTCCGCTTCTACCATCTGTTTACAATGGAAGAACTGGCCTCCGCCCTGCACCAGTCGGGATTCACCATCCAGCAGATCGGCCCCGGCGCTTCACGTGGCGACGTGTCGAGAGAAGACGCTCGCAACATCTGCGCACTCGCGCGGAATCCAGAACGGTGAATTCGGTGTCAGACGTTCTCAAACGGAGGCACGTGACTGACCCTGTCCTTGCGCGGCAGTCCTGCCTCAACCTCACGCACGAACACTTGCACCAGGTCAGGATCGAACTGCGTGCCGGCTGCCTCCTTCAGCTTCTCCAGTACCACTTCATCTACAAGCGCCTCGCGGTACGGCCGTGCCGATGCCATCGCCGCAAATGCATCGGCGATGGCGAGGATTCGCGCGCCAATGGGAATGCTCTTACCCCTCAAACCCTCGGGATACCCGCTGCCATCCCACTTCTCATGGTGATAAAGGATGCTGCCCACGCAGGGAGACAGGTCATGCACATTGCCTACTATGTTCGCGCCCAGACGCGGGTGCGACATGATGGACTCCCATTCCTCCTCATCAAGCTCGCCCTTCTTGTTCAGTATGCGGTCGGGAACCCCTATCTTGCCGATATCGTGCAGCAGTGCTGAAGTGCTGATGCGGGACACTTCATCAGACGGCAGCCCCAGCGCCTCCGCCAGCACGACGGCGAAGACATTGACTTTGCGCGAGTGACCGTACGTGTAGTGATCCTTTGCGTCCACCGCCGCCGCCAGCGCATACACCGCACTCAGGCCACTGCCGCGATGATTGTTCTTGGCTTCAACGCCCGCCTCCGCCTCCGCAAATATCTTCGATGAGATGTAGGTCCGATTGCCGCCGGTGTTCTTCGCGTAGTAAAGCGCCGTATCCGCCGTGGCGATGAGCTCGCCTGCCATTACCCCATCGGTGGGATAGCTGGCCAGGCCGATGCTGCAGGTCACGCCACTGTGCCGCGACTCCATCTCCTTCGCTACCAGCAATCTGACCCGCTCAGCCACCACGAATGCCTCATCAGGCAATGTATCCGGCAGTATGATCGCTATCTCATCACCACCGTAGCGAAACGCCTGGTCAGATTCGCGTATCGTGTGAGATACCAGCTCAGCTACAAGTTTGAGCAGCACATCGCCGGACGGATGTCCGTACATGTCGTTGTAAGCCTTGAACGCATCAAGGTCCCCCATGAGCACTGCGAACACCGCATCGTGACGGGCGTGACGTGCAACCTCCTCCCGCAACCGTTCTTCAAAGTGCCTCCGGTTAAAGAGTCCGGTGAGCTCATCGATGCGGCTTCGCTGCTCCGCCCTCGCGTAAAGCCTCAGATTCTCCAGCGGAGCGGCGATCTGCGACGCGACCTGTTCCAGCAGCTTGACGTCCTCCTCGTGGTACCGCTGCGGCGCGCAACTGGCCACCAGCAGCGTCCCCACCACCTGGTCACGCACGATGAGAGGAGAGTGAACGAGCGACCGTATGCCCTCCCTTGCGTAGTGCACATCCGGCCAGTACGTCACAGTAGCCTGCAGGTCCGGCTGGTAGACCGACTTCCGATGTTCCATCACCCACTCGGTTGCGGTTCCCCGGACGGAATGTGACATCCGGGCCATCTGGACGGCATCCACTTCGCCAAACACCGCCTCCAGTTTCACCTTATCGCCGTCAA
>PUON01000114.1 GCA_003552125.1 Dehalococcoidia bacterium
ATGGCCCTCCTGTTTCCAACGGACTGGTCCTTCACCTGGATGCTGACGCTATTCAGGACCTCGATGACGGGGACTCTGTTCAACAGTGGCATGACCTTTCGGGTGCAGGTAACCACGCGACGCAGACCGAGGAGGCCAACCAACCGACGTACAAGACCAACGTCATTGACGGGAAACCTGTCGTACGGTTTGATGAAGACTTCCTGTCACTGCCGTTGTTCCAGATAGGGACATCAGATGGGAATGCGATATTTGCGGTGCTCCGCGTGGTATCGCCATCCGATCAACGTGGCGGTATTGTCCTCGGAAACTTTCCTGAAACGCCTAACATCAATGCTGAACTGCATACATCATTCAGAGTGAGGTACTTCTGGAATTCCGGAAATCCGGACCATAATCCCGATCCTCCAACTGCTGCACAGGATGAACCCTTTGTTGCCACGTGGCTGAGAGATGCTGGACAGAATCAAATCCGCACCGGGATAAACGGTGTTCTGTCGGCCCCATCGCCAGCAGGAAGTAATGTCACGATTGATGTTCCATTCCGCATCGGTGTTGACTACCGACCCGATCCGGAGAACATCTGGTTCAAAGGCGACATCGCCGAGATCCTCATCTACGATCGGGCCCTGACGGATAGCGAGCGCGAGAACGTAGAGGGCTACCTTACGACCAAGTGGCTTGAGCCGCCGGACGAGGTCTGGGTCTGCGACACTGAGGGTGATGACAGCAACCCCGGGACCTTTGACGAACCGTTCAAGACGATCCAGCATGGCCTCACTGTCGTAGCCGAGGATGGAACCGTCAACGTCGAGCCCGGGACGTACGGCGAACATGTAACCATCAGCAACAAGTCCCTCAGCCTTCGGTCTACTGACGGCGCGGAGGATACCACCATCACCGGCCTCGTTGAGATCGAACTTGACGACGGGCAAACGGTGGTCTTCGGTGGTGATGAGGATGCGGGCTTCACTGTCGACCGTAGTGACAACAACCCCGTCGGCGATTCGGCAATAGTGCTGTCGGTCGATAATGGAAGTGACGTCACCATCAGCCACAACACCCTCACGGGCGCTGATTATGGAATCTTTAGCGAAACCGCTTTCACAATTGCTAGTGGAAGCAACGTGGTCATCGCGCACAACATGATCACAGGCAACAGCAGCAGTGGTATCTACATGGGATGGATTGCTGACAGCACAGTTGCCATTGAGTACAACACTGTACGCGACAACGGTGCTGCCTCACTGACCACCGGTATGCATATCGGCGAGATCACCAACAGCGATGTCAGCATCGAGCATAACACCATAACCGACAACTACGGTGCGGGTATTCGTATCGATAGCATCGGGCAGGCCTTCAGAACCGTCACCATCGCACATAATACGATCGCCGGTAACGAGGACGAAGGCATCAATGTCGGCGATATCATCGCTAGCACCCTGGTCATCGACGACAACGTCGTCCAGGACAACGGTAGGAAGGGAATCCGCATCGACAACGTATCCGATTCCAGCCTCGTTGAGATCAAGGCCAATACCATCGGAGGTGATGAGGAGAAAGACGGCAACGGAGGAGCGGGCATCTTCATCAGCGCGGTTTCCGACAGCACCGTTACGATAGGCGGAGATAGTGAGGACGATGGCAACACTATCTCCCACAACTGCAAGGATGACTTCTTCACAGGAATCCACATCGATTCGGTCGAGAACGGCGATGTAAGCATCGAACACAACACCATAACCGACAACTACGGCGCAGGTGTCTATATCGGTGGTATCGGCCAGGCTCCGGGAACCGTAGCAATCGCACGTAATACGATCGCCGGTAACGAGGACGAAGGCATCTATGTCGGAATGGTCGACGAGAGCACTCTCATCATTCTGGGTAATGTCATCAGCGACAACGAGACCGGAATCGGGATCGGCGATATTCAGAACAGTACTGTTGATGTCAGCTTCAACAATATCTCCAGTAACAGTGGTTTCGGCATGTTCGTCAACGCTGCTGACGAGCCGGCGTGGGCAACCCATAACTGGTGGGGTGATGCCAGTGGACCTTTCCATGACGTCCACAACCCAGGTGACACGGGTGACGAAGTCAGTGACGATGTAACTTTCATCCCTTGGCTGGGAGCGGCGATGAAGGATCAGCCGGCAGGCTGCATGGCAGACAGGGACTATGGAGAGAATGCATCTGCCCACACTGACAATGTCTCAGCCATGGCTACCGGCGGCGATGACACTACCACGGTTACCGTGGCCGAATACGTAGGTAACCCCACCGGTGCCAATCCGGGCTTCGTCATCAACGATAATGTCTTTGTTGATGTCCATGTGGGCGGAAAGCTGCCTGATGAACTGGTGGTTGTGGTTAACTGCCCCGGTGGAGACTGCACCGAAATGCTCCTGCGCTGGTTCGATGGCGATGCATGGCAAGATGTGGCACCGCAGCAGATCCTTAACGGAGAGATTCAGGCGACACTGAATGAGGATTCCAGTCCCCTGATATCCGACCTCACCGGCACGCCGTTTGCCATGGGCAATCCTGTGCCACCTCCACCCGCGCCTCCACGTCCGGTGGTAGGCGGCGAAGCCTTCGCCGCGAACAAGCTGGCACTACTGGCGCCGTGGCTCGCGATGATTGCAGCCATCGGAGCAGGCACTGCTGTAGCGGTAAGACGACGCCGGGTTCACAGCTAGTCAGTTAAACGGGATCTTCGGAGGCAGGCCTTGTGCAAGGCCTGTCTCTTCTTCGTCCAGGCATCCTGACGTGGCCCTGGGAATCCGGACATGGCGTTCATGCGAGGCTCTGCTCTGGAACAGGCAGAGATACGGGGCCGAACGTGACGCCTGACGGCTGCACTC
>PUON01000034.1 GCA_003552125.1 Dehalococcoidia bacterium
CACACCGACCCGCCATCGTTCCGACCACACGCCCACGACGGTGGAGTGGAACATGGACCTGAACCCGAATCTGCCGCTTCATCACCTGCACGTGAGAAGCGGGACTTCCCGGTAAGGGAGCCCCTCTCGCATTCTGTTCGTACGCGTTGAGGATCACAGCGATTACGCCATGCATGCCGTGATATCCTTCCGTCAGTCTCAGTCGTCGAAGGATCCGCCATGTCCCAGAAGAGAACAGGCAGTCCGGTCTCGTGGCCGGTTCATATCCCCTGGGCTGACTGGAAGCGCATTGCCATCCGGGTCAAGAATGATATCGCGAGGGACAACCTCTCCATCGTCTCGGCCGGGATTGCCTTCTACGCTTTTCTATCAGTGTTTCCTGCTCTTGCATCCATCGTGTCAATCTACGGACTGATATTTGACCCCGCCAATGTGCAGGAGCAGCTTGCCAACCTCGCCGGTATTCTCCCTCCCCAAGCTTTCGCCGTTCTGCTGAATCAACTCACGCGTGTCGCTCAGGCAGACCAGGCCGTGAGCCTGGGGCTCGGATTCGGAATCCTGCTGACAGTATGGAGCGCCTCCAGGGCCATGAAAGGGTTGATCGTGGCACTCAATATCGTTTACAACCAGACTGAACGACGAAGCTTCATCCGGTTCAACGCCGTCGGGTTGCTCTTCACCTTCTGTGCCATCGCCTTTCTGGTAGTGTCGCTCATCCTCATCGTTGCCGTCCCTCCCCTGATTCGCAGCCTCGGACTGCCGGAACTGGCAGCCAGTCTCACCGGGTGGCTTCGATGGCCTCTCCTGGGTATAGTCGTCACGATCGGGCTGGCCTTCCTCTACAGGTACGCGCCGAACCGCGGCGACGCGAAACTACGCTGGGTGACCACCGGCTCAATCGTTGCCACGCTGCTCTGGCTTGCGATCTCAGCCGGCTTCTCCCTGTACGTATCCCACTTCGGCAACTACAGTGATATATACGGCTCCCTGGGAGCCGTGATTATCCTCTTGCTGTGGTTCTACTTCAGTGCGTTTGCGGTACTCCTCGGCGCTGAACTCAATGCCGCGATGGAGCAACAGGCTGCAACCGGTTCCGTTCTTCCGTAGCTCCAGCATCATGCCAGAGACAATCCGCGGCTCACCCCGCTGCCTGCAGCACGATCGCCACGTAGCAGGCAGTATCCCAGCCGAAACACCCGCAGGTGAGTGAGCAACTCTCTTCGCTATCATTCCTACGTGAGTTGAGGCCATTCCAAAGCTGGCGCGTGAGTGATGCCGTCTCACCTGGCGAGCAGCCCGCGACCCCAGGGCCGTTTCCAGAAGGTGCCCTGGCGTCGCCGGCAGCCCCAACAACTAGACCTCATCCTCACGGAAGATGAAGATTTCTTCCATGGTGCTGTTGAGCGCACGCGAGATCAGGTATGCCAGGGTGAGCGAGGGATTGTAGCGGCCGTGCTCGATATGCCCTATCGTCTCCCTGCGCACCTCCACCCTGTCGGCCAACTGCTCCTGCGTCAGGTCCTCCCGCGCGCGCAGCTCTTTCATCCGGGTCCTGAACGCCACCTTCTTCATTCCCGTGTGCCTCTCGACTCATAGATGTTGAAAGAGAACGTGAACGTGAGCACCTGGAGCACGAACACCACCGCTATGGAGAGTGCAGCCGCAGCCAGAGTCTCCAGCGTGGTGACTACCACCATGGAGACGGACAGGCCGATCAGTGAGACCACGCAGGCATTAAGACCTGCCCTCGCGATGTTACGGCGCATCAACTCATCGGATCTCTTGCGCATGACCCCGAAAAACCCGAAGAAGCCAAAGAAGCCGAACAAACCGTAGTTGCCGGTGACCAGTCCCAGCAGTCCCAGAAGCCCGAGAAGTCCGAGAAATCGAATGCGGTCAGCGTACATGATGAATTCCTCCTTGTGTTGTTTGCCACACCTGGTGATGTGTTCGCCAAGCATTATGATATATATTTCTCACCTTTGTCAAGTGGTGTTTCCCCATTCACGAGACAAATTCCCGAAAAGACACCGCCAATGGTCGCGCAGCTCGTGAGCGTCCACTTCCTGTGGATTGACGTGCCGAAACTAGACTCAAAATCACGGTCGCCAGAGGGGACGCCTGCCTGCATACATCCCACCCGGAGCGTGACGGGGGACGGGAGGATGCGAGCGGATCCGAAATCTGTGTTCCCTTCAAACTGGAAATACAGCGCACACTGTTGACAACCGGTTCTCCACAGTGAAAACTAAGCATGAGGTGTGCAATGGGTAGAGTGATATACAGGGAGCGTCTCTTCTCAAAGTGGAGCACCTTGCTCCTGGGGGCGGTTACGGCGGTGATGCTCTGGCAGGCAGTGAGGCAGCTTCAGACGGCGCCGCCGGATGATCTCTCCCCCTGGTTTTTCCCATTCATGTTCGTGCTATTCCTCGCGCTTACCATCAACTTCGCGCGATTGACGATCCTTGTCACCGATGAAGGCGTAACCGTCGGCTATGGCGTGATACGGACGCGGGTGCCCTGGGATGAGATCGAGGACTGCTACCCGGACGAGGCCTCTGTTGTGCGGTATGGTGGATGGGGCATACGCTACGGCTGGTATAAGGGCAGGCGTCGTCTCATCTACAACGTAATCGGGGGACCGCGGGCGGTGCTGCTGCGCCGCAACAGCCGCTTTCCCGAACTTGTGTTCTCCACGACTCAGCCTCAGGAGGTAATCAGCAGCATACGCACTTACCTGAGGAGGGGCCCACGATGAACCAGCGGTTCCGGGAAGCACGGCGGCAGGATTACCTGCGCGTCCTGCAGTCGCTGGCCATCTACCTGGTGGTGGTGATCGTGAGCGCCATCTA
>PUON01000007.1 GCA_003552125.1 Dehalococcoidia bacterium
AGCAGTCAGCATCTCCAACTGCTCCCGCCAGTAATCCATGTCCGGCGCGTCATCAACAACACCCTGCTCGAACGCGTACAGGTGCGACAAGTACTGACGAACCGCCATATCAAGGTCGACCATCCGCTGCATCTCGATATCGAAGTCACTCATCCGGCTCATCGTCCTGCCCTCATCTCTCCGTAGGCCCACAGCGACGCGTACAGCGCCGCCGGAAGCATCAGCCAAAACATCAGGTGCCACAGTCCGCTCACAGTCCAACCTCCCCGCCGTCCGCGACGGCCTTCCCGTACCCGTCCACATGCCCGGTTAGGTATGCGGTCTCACACTCCAACTCGACGTGCCGTCCCGCAAGGAACAAGCCCGCAATCATTCCGATAGACAGCCCGAAGATGAAAGACACGATCGCGAAGGTCGCCATCAGACCCCTACCCTCATCGGCATCAGCAGTCCGAACAGCGTTCCGTCCTCACCCGTCACCGTCATGGCCTTGACCATCTCCGCCGGGTGGAAAGAGTTGAGACGAACCGGCTGCCGAGGCTTGCCGACGTTCGCCTCCGCGAGCGGCCCGAACTTTCCGAGCAGCGCAGCGTTGAAGAACCCCGGCGCATGACGCTCACCCTCATCCGCGGGCACCAGCGACCGCCACTCGAGCCACGAACGATCGTCAACGGTCCCGTTCGATTCGTACTGTGCGCTCGCGACGACGAACTTGTCGCCGTCGAAGGTCACGGTCGCGCCGTCAGCCGGAAGCATCTGCACGAACGTCTTCGCATTGACCGCGATGCCGTCGGCAGGGTCGCCGTGCCACCGGATGCCCGTCCCCACGGTCGCGATGCCAAGCACGAACGTGTCGCAGGCCACCACGCCCTCGCTGTAAAGCCCGAACGACTTGAGCCGGTCACGCTTGTCGGAACCGGGCGGCGTGAACCGCAGCAGCGCCTTCAACTGCTTCACGCCCTGCTTCTCGATCCTGAGTGTGTAGGTCATGTCATCCCTCCCATGCGCAGGACTCGCACACGAACGTGTCCTGAATGATGAAGTCGAACTCCCGCTGCAGGCAGGACTCGCACGACTCGCCGATGATGCGGGCCGCGAGCCGAAACTCGAGCGCCCTGCGTGAATACTCGCTCATGTCCGCTCCTCTCAGCGGTGGCACTTGCAGGTGCAGCCCCAACTGCTGTACCCGCGTGCGTAGTGGGCGGCTTCCTGATCGATGCACACCTGATGCTCGTCGTTCTTCATGCCCGGTGCTTGACCGTGCTGGCACCACACGAACTTCGACGGCTTCATGCGCTCGAGGATTGCGATGGTCTCCGGTGACATGTCGGACCTCACAGTTCGTCGGCGTAGGTGTTCATGACGAGGTCCCATGCGGTCGACTCGTCGATGCCCTTGCGGATGAGGTCCGCCGCGGCGAACTGCATGAACTTGTCCTGCTTTGCCTGCTCGATCGTGGTGATCATGTCGGTCTCCTCTCCGAGTGGGGCGGTGCGCCCTCCGACTGTGTAAGCGTACACGACACCGCGACATAGTGTCAAGCCCCTGACACCACCTAGTTTCGCGGATATCGCCCGAATCAGGCCTAGTTTTCGATTCGTGACCGCATCAGCCCCACAGAGCGCGCCCACTCCGGCTCCGCATGAGCCTTCCGATGACACGGCTCACACAGGCCCTTCAGGTTGTCCAGCCGGTGCGGGTCCGGCCCGCCGCGCCCGGCGACATGATGCACCGACCCCATCGCCGCCATGTAGCAATGCTCGCACATGCCGTTGCCGCGCTCCCACACCTGCTGACGGCGTGTCGCATAGATCGCATCACGCTTCCGGCGCTTATCCGACACCGGCTTCACAGCAACTCATCCTCGATCGCCCGCTCAATATCCTCAAGCGACACCTTCACCATGTCCGCAACCTCACGCATAGACAGCGCGAGACCCCCGGCACGGTCCCACTCAAGGAACATAGGCACCAACTCCGGCGGGCAGACCGCACGGGCCTGCTGACCGCACACCGTGCACCACCACACCAGCCGCCACGGGCGACGCTCCAACCGAGTCCGCGACAGCGGCACGATCGCCTGCACCCCGCAATGCTCGCAGGACCCGTTATGTGCGACGCGCTCCGGGTCAGCGTCAGCGAGCGAGTTCGGATTCCGAACGGTGGGCTGCGAGAATCGACTGAAGCGCCGAGAGTTGGGCGCGGCGCGACCGGACCGCCTCGAGCGCCGCCAACCTTTGACCGTCAGCCAAATCGCGACGACGACGGAAATCTCCAACCAAGGCATAAACGTGAGCCTCCCGTTCCGCCACCGTCCCCGACTCAGTCTCTAGATACGCCATAGCCTTGCGCTCACGATACTCGTGCTCCGCCTCAGCATACGCAACAGCAGCATCACGCAGCGCGGCAAGGCCCTTGTCGAGCAGTTGCGACAGCCGCCACGCTTCAGCGGTGAGGGTTGCGAGGTCCGTATGCATCGACCATCTCCGCGATCTGTTCCCTAATCAGTTGCCATTGGTCCGCAGTCGGCAGCCCGTCCACGGCACGCACATAGTGATGCAGGTCCATCGAAGCACGATCGAAATGCCGCAGCATGTGCTCGAGTTCCGCAATCTGAATCTCCGCCGCGACCAGACCCGAAGCGGCTTCCGTCACAGCGAAGTCCACCGGCTCATCCATGAGTCGCCTCCCACGCCGCAGACGCATAACCGGCGATGTCCACCAGCGAATCGAAATGCGGCTCGTGCGGACGTTCCTGCAACCGTGCGACCTTCAGCAGGATCATGATGTTGCACACGTCCGTTGCGGTCCAGGCGGACGGGTCGGGCCTCCCTG
>PUON01000170.1 GCA_003552125.1 Dehalococcoidia bacterium
AAGCATAATCAGTGTACAAGTGGGAGAAAATAGACAACAATAAAGTCAACCTGGAGGTTGAGGTGCCCAAGGAAGAAGTCAACAAAGCCCTGGACCAAGCGTATCGCAAGATTGTAAAAAAAGTTGACGTTCCGGGGTTCCGCAAGGGCAAGGCACCACGGCAACTCGTCGAACAGCATATCGGCAAGGAAACCATTGTTGATGAAGCGATTGAGCAACTCTTCCCTGACATGTACGAAAAAGCGCTTACCGAGCACGACATCCATCCACTCTTGATGCCTCATGTGCATCTGGAGCAGCGCAACCCGCCGGTATTTCTTGCCATTGTTCCACTTGAGCCCGAAGTGGATCTGGGCGATTATCGCGCCGTCCGCGTCACACGGGAAGAGGAGACGGTGACGGACGAACATGTTACGTCCGCAATCGACCGCATTCGTGAGAGTCAGGCTTCGCTGGTACCGGTAGAGCGCCCACTTCAATTCGGCGACTTCGCGGTACTTGACGTACATGCGACTATAGAGGATCAGACTATCCTTGAGCACGAGGGAGTCAGCTACGAACTTGTTGAAGGCGGCCAGATGCCGGTTCCTGGATTCGCTGAGGCCATAGTAGGTATGTCCGGCGGTGAGTCGAAGAGCTTCACACTGAAGATGCCTGAAGAGTTCCGCGTGCCCGAGCTTGCGGGCAAGGAGTGTCTCTGTAACGTCACCGTCCAACAGGCACGCCAGAAGGAGTTGCCGGAAGTTGGCGACGAAATGGCGAAAGCTTTCGGGTTCGATAGTTTTGATCTACTCAAGGAGAGAGTCGGCTCTGATCTGGAATCGCGAGCTAGAGAACAGGCACGTACAAAGCTTATCCAGTCAGCACTTGAGGGCATTGCTGCCGGGGGCACTGTGGAGTTTCCACCTGCGCTGGAAGATCGCGAGATCGACGATCTACTGTCTGAAGAAGCTCGAAGATACGGCTACAGGAACGTCGAGGATTACCTCAAAATGTCACAGCGCCCGCTCGAACAGATACGCGAAGACCTGCGGCCACTGGCACATACACGAATCGTGAACGGACTGATACTCAGCAGGCTGGCAACGGCTGAGGGAATTGAAATCACAGACGCTGATGTGGATAATAGGATTGAGGAGCTACTGGGACAGTCGCAGGACCAGGAACGAATGCGCGAAATGCTTGCAGAACCTCAAGTAAGAGAGTCGGTTGCGCAGCGCCTTCGCACGAGTCGAACGCTGGACCGCCTTGTATCCATAGTCACGGAACATGATCCACACGGCGAAGAAGATACTGACAGCGGTTCTACTGCTGCAGATGAACCGGAGGACGATGACTAGCCATGGATAATCTTTCGCAGATCATAATACCAACTGTTACAGAGACCGGAGCACGCGGAGAGCGTGCGTATGACATCTATTCGCTTCTTTTGAGAGAACGCATTATCTTTCTCGGGACGCCGATCAACGACCATGTCGCAAACCTCATTGTCGCCCAGTTGTTGTACCTCGACCGCGAGGATCCGGATAAGGACATCAGTCTCTATATCCACTCTCCCGGTGGAGTAATCAGCGCCGGACTGGCGATTTACGACACCATGCAACTGTTGAGAAGTCCGGTGTCAACTATCTGTGTCGGCCTTGCTGCAAGCATGGGTACTGTTCTGCTTTGCGCCGGGACTCCTGGCAAGCGATTCGCCCTTCCTAATGCCACCATCCACCTGCATCAGGCTATCGGAGGAGCCCAGGGACAGGCGGCGGATATCGAGATAGCTGCACGCGAGATCATGAGGCTACAGGAGAAGATTCGCGATATCCTGGCTGCACACACCGGTCAATCGATCGACAAGATCTCGCACGATATCGACCGCGACTTCTATCTTGACCCAACTCAGGCGAAGGAATACGGTCTGATTGACGACATTCTGTCCAAACCGGAGAAGAAATGACGTTTGCGTTAAGTCCACTGTTCGCGGATTTGACCAAGGTTGTTGCTGCAACAAACGAGCGATTCTGGGGCCTCGGCGAGACTGGTCTCGCTGTTGTGCTGTTTCTCACTGTCTTCCTTGTGATCGTGGTGGGATGGCTTCTGCACAACACCGGCCGCCGTGACTGAAATCACTTCCCGGCGCAGGAACCGTATGTCGCTATCACGCGGGCACCATCGTGTGGTATTATGCGGTTGGCCTCAACGGAGATACATGGGTCCCCGCAGGCAGTTACAACGACCATCCAGATCTGAGCATCCCGCAGTCATGTGGGCATACTCGCTGTCACATCTCCTCAACTCTTCTGATACCGCCGCAGCGGTGAAAGGAGGCCCTGGCAAGGAACCTCACAGAGCAGAACCCCCAATACTCATTACGGAGGAACCTCATTGATGGACATAATAGTGCCTGTCAAACAAGTCCCAGACATGGAGCGTGTTAAATTTGACACGGAGGCTGGGAGGATCGATCGGAGTTCAGCATCCGGGGAGATCAATCCGTTCGATCTTAATGCGCTAGAAACTGCAGTTCAGCTTAAAGAGAAACTAGGCGGTACAGTCACCACAATCAGCATGGGGCCACCCCAGGCCGAGACATCGGTTAGGGATAGTCTTGCAAGGGGGGCGGACCGTGGCATCCTGCTGGTAGGCAAGGAATTCGCGGGAGCAGATACATGGGCAACGTCGTATGCCCTCGCCGCCGCGATACAGAAGCTGGGCAAGTGGAACATCATCATTTGTGGAGAGAAGACAGTAGACGGCGATACCGGACAGGTAGGACCCGAGATCGCCGAGTGGCTTGACATCCCACACGTCGCCTACGTGTCGGAGATACGTGATGCCAGTGAATCCGGTATTACGGTTGTGTGCGAAATGGAGGCCGATCATTACGGGATCGAGTCGCCACTGCCAACCTTGATCACGGTGACCAAGGACATCAACGTACCGCGCCTTCCCAGCTTCGCTGACAAGATGAAGGCGCGCAAGGCCGAGATTGAACAGTGGGGTGCGTCGGACTTATCCGAATTCGCTGATCCCACAAATCTTGGTCTCAAGGGATCACCCACCCGCCTCAACAAGGTGGTCATACCTTCCGAGGAGGGCCGGAAGGGCGAGGTATTCCGTGGCAGTCCTGAGGATGCCACGAAGAAAATCGCCGATGCCCTTCAGGCACTCGGTGTACTTGGGAGTGCGAAATGAACAACGAAGAATACAAGGGACTGATGGTTTTCGCCGAGCAGCGCGAAGGGAAGATCCATCCAGTCGCGTATGAACTCCTGGGCAAAGGAACTGAGATAGCGCAGAAACTCAACATCGAAGTGTCAGCGGTAGTACTCGGCTCCGACCTCGGGGATGAGATCAATGAACTCTTCTACTACGGCGCTGAAAAGGTCTATTCCTACAATCATCCGGTGCTTGCAGACTTCGATCTGCTCAACTACAAACACAACGTTGCTCGTCTCATTAACGAGGTGAAGCCTGAGACGCTTCTCATTGGTGCGACGCACCTGGGCCGTTCTCTGGCGCCGCGCATCGCTGCCGCCGTCAATACGGGACTCACCGCTGATTGCACTGCACTGGAGGTTGGTGACGAAGGGAATCTGGTGCAGATCCGACCAGCTTTCAGCGGCAATATACTTGCGCATATCCGAACAACAACCCGCCCACAGATGGCAACCGTCAGGTATAAGGTAATGCAGAAGCTCCCGCGCGACCCCTCCCGTAAGGGTGAGATCATCGAGAAGGAGCCGGAGATAATCGAATCCGTTCTCAAGATTGTCAGCAAGGAATCCTCCGGAGGTGTGAATATTGCGGAGGCCGACGTCATCGTCTGTGGTGGGCGCGGTGTGAAGAGCAGCACGGACTTCGAGTTACTGCAGGACCTTGCCGACGCCTTTGGGGGGATTGTGGGCTGCACGCGCCCCATCGTTGATGACGGATGGATGGGGAAGGAGCATCAGGTGGGCTTCTCCGGAAACACGGTGAAGCCAAAGCTCTATATTGCTGTGGGCCTCTCGGGAAGTCCCCAGCACCTTGCGGGCATGCGTGATTCTGACGTTATCGTTGCCATCAATGCCGACCCGTCCGCGCCCATATTCAAGCTGGCTGATTATGGCGTAGTAGGCGATCTGTATGAAGTCGTACCAAAACTTGCCGCTGAGGCTCGGCAAAGGAGCTGATACCATGGTTACCGCAGAGGCACTGAGGGGAATTGTTGGCAATGACTGGGTAGTTACGGCCAGCGATCAGATAGAGCTCTACAGGATCGATTCTACGCCCCCGGCGATGATGCCTAAGGCGGCTGAGAACATCATAGTTGTCAAACCGTCTACCGCCGAGGAGATCTCCCAGATACTGAAGCTCGCTAATCAAGACCCGACACCGGTGTACGTGCGTGGCGGCGGTACCGGCATGGCCGGGGCGGCGATACCTACTCGTGACGGCATCGTCATTTCTATGGAGCGATTCGACAAGATTGAGGAGATCGATACGCGCAGCCTGATGGCGGTAGCTCAGGCAGGAGTCACACTCGGCGACTTGCTTGTGGCAGCCGATGCCCAGAACATGTCGTTCCCGCCACATCCCGGAGATGAAGGCGCTCAGCTTGGCGGGCTTGCTGTGTGCAATGCGGGAGGCGCCCGTGCCGTCAAGTTCGGCGTGATGCGAAACTATATCAAAGGAATGGAGGTGGTCTTGCCTACCGGTGAGATCGTCACAATGGGCGGCAAGCTGCTCAAGAGTAACACCGGCCTGCCTTTGATGCACCTGATCATTGACAGCGAAGGAATCCTTGGGGTTGTTACCAAGGTAACCCTGCGTCTCTATCCTCGATTCCCTGGAACAGCCACCATGGTAATTTCCTACGATGATAGGAACGATGCCATCAATACGGTGCCTGCTATTCTCCAGGCTGGAGTCATTCCTCTCGCAATCGAGTATATGGACCGCGAGATTGCAGAACTCACGGCTAACTATCTTGGTATGAAGTGGCCTGCTCAGCAGGGTACCGCGTACCTGATCGTCATTCTCTCAGGCAGCAACGAGGACGAAGTCTATTCTCAGGCCGAGATGGTAGCCGAGGTGTGCCAGAGATTCAATGCCGTCGATACGCTGATGGCCGAACGACGTGAGGAACAGTCTGACATCCTGAAGATCCGTAGTGAGGTGCAATCTGCGGTTTCTCCTAACGCCGATTCTCTCGATACGGCTGTTCCGCCTGGTGATATAGGTACCTTCATGGCCGAGGTTGACAAGATCGCTGAGAAGTACAACACGAAGATCCCCGTTGTGGGACACGCGGGCGACGGCAATCTGCATCATATTCTGATGCAGGAAATTGCCGACCGCGGCATTCTGGACGACATCAAGCTCGAGATCTACGACCTCGTTATGAAGCTTGGCGGTTCTTTGACCGCGGAACATGGCATCGGCAAGAAGAGCATTAAGCTTCTTGACAGATACCTTGATGATCGGCAGAAGCAGATATCGCGTGATATCAAGAAGGCATTCGACCCCAACAACATCCTGAACCCCGATACGGCAATCGTTCCCTGAACCTGCGAGCTGCATAGCAGGGCCCTGCCGCATCCCGCGCGGCAGGGCCCTTTTCATTTGCAATCCGTGCCACGGGCATTCGATGATTCCGCCACGTGGGTAGATCGCGGCAAATTGTGACGAACGTGCAGATGGGTGTGACAAGCCGAGCAGACAGTGCATTCCAATGGAGTGAAGGCCTGTGCACCGACTCAATCGGAGTCAGGGGCGATAATCAGTCGATCAACCTCTGCGGACAAATCGATTCCATGCTCGATTGGTCTGCCGGTGTCGTCATGAGGAATACGATTAATGATACGGACCTTTCCGGAGGCCAATGCCTGCAACGTCGTCAGAATCAGAGGATACTCGCGTTGCATCTCACGCTCACGAATCTCACGCGCCAGCCTTTCCATGTCACCAGCAGCGCGTAGACTCGCGTACGGCTCGCCCAGAAGAGGAAACGAAAAGTACGAAACAACCGGGCCACGGTCTAGTTCAGGCGTCACGACATGTATCATCGCCCCCGTCTCAGTCGCACCCGTCTGCGCGAGTTCATCCATGACCTCAGGCCATGTCCCCTTGGGACCGTTCGGAAGTGCCGGGTGCAGATTCAACAGCGGATACCGCTTGCACAGAAACTCGCTCACGATGAGCATGTATCCCGCAAGCAAAATCACATCGACCTTGTACCGATCGATACGCCGAGCGAGACGCTGATCGAAGCTTGTTCGCCAGTCCTGGCCGCAGAAAGACTGCCTGAAGCGCCGCGACGATTCCCACTCCACTGGCAGCCCTTGTTCGCGGCAATACTCGAAGAACAGGTCCGTCTGCGCGGATTCTCCCGGTTCCCTGTTGCACACCACAACGGGAATGCACGCATCAAGTGCGCCCTCTCGAATGCTGTTACTTATGAAGCTGAGCAGGGAGAGTGAGCCCTGACCACGTGCAGTGGACATCCACCCTAGCCTCAGCACCGTAGTTTGGATAACCTCGCGTACATACTTCCGAAATGAATGAATATACTTGACGGCGTACCGGTCAGCCTTCCTTCACGCAAAGAGTTAATGAAGCTTTGCGTGTTGCAGAAATCCGGCATTTCGACGCGCGAGCGCCCGATTTCTCTCACTGTGTGCGCATCGCTTCCTGCCGTAAGAGGCAGACCGTACAGTTGCGCCAGTCGGCCAACTGCATCCCACGTGCCTCTGAATCTGGTTCGGGAGTTGACAGCCTCAAGCATATCAATGCGTTCAAGTACCTCCTCGGTAAGCAATCGACTGGCACGGCGTACCTGATTGGAGAGCCTGACCTGACCATCCTCGCAGTGCCCAACTTCCCACTCAGCCTTGAAACGGCGCCGTCCGAACGGATGTGGGATACAGACCAAACCTCCCTGGTCTTTGATGCGCCCGATGGACTCCTCCGCGCTCAGTCCGGCGGGAATCACCTTCTCGAGGAATAGCCCAATCAGTTCGCCTTCACGCGTGCCAACTTCCTGGCCGACAATAACCCGAATCTCGCCGGAGTCGCGGAGTCGCAGCGCACCATCAATGGTATTGTGGTCAGTGACAGCGACGCAATCGAGTCCTGCCGTGCGGACTGCGCGGCTGAAATCCGCCAGGGTAGTTGCGCAATCGTATGAATGGCACGTATGCAGATGGAAATCTACATTTATCACGACGCTTTCTCTACGTACGAACCGTCCCGGGTATCGATGCGAAGTACGTCTCCCACCGAGATGAATAGCGGAACCTGGACGGTTGCTCCCGTCTCAAGGGTCGCAGGTTTGGTGCCACCAGTCGCCGTGTTGCCCTTGAAGCCTGGCTCGGTCTCCGTCACAGCAAGCTCGACCGAAATGGGCAACTCAACACTCACGACGTTGCCACTGTGCATTAGAACCTCGAGATTGAGCCCTTCTTTCAGATATTTCACGCCATCGCCAATCTGTTCGCCGCTGAGTTCGAACTGTTCGAAGGACTCGTTATCCATCATGTGGTAGATATCACCGTCTGCGTAAAGAAACTGGACCGGTCGGTGTTCCAAAAAAGCCGGGGTGAATCGCTCGGTTGCCTGAAATGCCCGTTCGACTACTCCACCACCACGTATATCTCTCAGCCGAAGCTTCACCTGCGCCGAACCGCGCCCCATCTTTATGTGCGTGTACTCAGCCACCTGGTAAATCTTGCCCTCAAGCTCGATTGCAATACCCTTTCGCAGTTGACCTGCGTCGATCATATGTCACTCCTTTCACCGGAAAGGTACCTCTTCGAATCAATGCCGAACGGCGCACTGAATGCGAAGCCACGAAACGCAGGATTCAGATCGCGCTACGTTTTTCTCAATGAATCACAGGATTGTTCTTGTCGAACTGCGTCAATGCGACTGCCGAATTGTTCCGCAGAACGACCGTGTCTTCAATTCTAACACCGCCAAAGCTCGCCATGTAAATTCCGGGCTCAACCGTGAATACCATTGAGTTCAGAAGGGTGTCCTCCGACCTGCTGTTCAGGACCGGTCCTTCATGAACTTCCAGTCCGACGCCATGCCCCAACCCGTGCACGAACATTCCGCTATATTTGGTGCTGCTGATGACCGTCCGCGCAACATTGTCTGCGTCTGCAGCTAGAACTCCTGATCGGAGCCATTGCAATACAGAGGATTGAGCAGACAATACTGTGCGATACAGGTCCTGATGCTCCGGCGACATCTCGCCCAGGAAGACGGTACGTGTCAAATCACTGCAGTACCCATCGAATGTGGCCCCTACATCGATTACGATCGGTTCTCCGGTACGCAGCGCTCGCTCCCCAGGTTCTGCGTGTGGCAGTGCGCTATTCGGCCCTGAAGCAACTATGACAGGAAATGGGAGGGAGCCACTGCCGTTTTCACGAAGCCAACGCTCAATCGACCATGCGGCTTCCAGTTCGGTCATGCCCGCCACGATACTGCCGACAGCATATGACAGCGCTGCATCGACAAGTGCAGTCGCACGTGCGAGTGCACCGAGTTCGTACTCATCCTTCACCATTCGTAGTGCCTCGACGATGCCATCCGCAGATGCAAGCTCGGATTGCGGATGCGTCTCAGCCAGCTCCGTACGCAGGGCCTGAGCGCGGGCGTAAGACATGTGTTCACTTTCGAAACCAAGTCTGCGCATGCCCACGGAAGAGACTCTACGACTCACGACATCAGCCAGGGCATCGGCCGCCAGTTCCACCTGCAGCCATGGCTGTTCAATCCGCGCCCGCTCGATATACCGGCCATCGGTCACTAGGACGATATCACGTGATGAGACCAGCACGCATCCCGAAGACCCGGCAAACCCCGTGAGATAGCGTATGTTCGGACGATGTGTTACGAGCAGGCCGTCGACTTCGCGAGATCTCATCGCCGTCCGAACTTCTGAGATCCGTCGCGAAAATGCTTCCGGTACCAGGCTACTGCTCATCTGCTTCTCCGCTGGAGCCCAGGGACTCAAGCGAACTAATGGTGCCGCACTTCGTACACTTGGCCCGATTCCGAGCATAAGAGACTATGGTGTGTCCGCACGAGGGACATGGCACACTCAGAGGCTTGCGATTGATCGCGAACTCGCAATTCGGGTACCTGCTACAACCGTAGAAAGTCTTGCCCTTCTTGGACCGTTTCTCGATGAGGTCTGCACCACATTCAGGACACCGGGCTCCCGTGGGCTTGACTATCTTCTGAGTTGTCTTGCATTCTGGATACCCGCTACAGGCGAGAAAGCGACCAAATCTGCCGGACCGGATCACCATGGGACGCGTACAATTCGGACAAACCTGGTCGGTCGGTTCTGAGACATCGACACGCTGAACGCGTTCCTCCGCACCATCCAGCTCTGCAGCAAACGGTACGTAGAAGTCCCTCACTACAGATACCCACCCACGTTCACCGCGCGCGATGTCATCAAGCTCCCCCTCCAGATGTGCGGTGAACCCGATATCCACCACCTTCGGAAAGTGCTCCACAAGGAGATCGTTAACCAGCATACCCAGCCTGGTCGGCTGGAAACGCCCCTTATCCTTCACCACATACTCGCGCTGTTGAATCACAGAGAGTGTCGGTGCGTACGTGCTGGGACGGCCAATTCCCTTCTGTTCAAGGGCCTTCACGAGCGTAGCTTCAGTGTATCTTGGTGGTGGCTGAGTGAAACGCTGCTCGCTGGTCGAGTCAACATACCGTAGCGATTCTCCTTTGGATACGTCCGGGAGTCTTGATGCCTGTTCGTCATCGCCGGAATCGTCCGTTGACTCGATATACAGTGCTGAGAAGCCGGGGAACTTGACTCGTGAACTCGCCGCTTCCAGCAGGAAGTATTCGGCTCCATCTACATGCGCATCAACGCCAATCGTAGTAACCTCATTCACAACCGGTGACATCTGGCTGGCTACTGCACGTTGCCAGATGAGCGTGTATAGCTTGAGCTGGTTAGCTTCAAGGAACGATTTCAGGCTATCGGGCGTTCTTCCGACGCTGGTAGGGCGTATCGCTTCGTGAGCCTCTTGAGCGAACTTGCCCTTGCTCGCGTACTGGTACGGCCTCGCTGGAATGTAGTCTTGTCCGTACGTCTTGGTGATGAAGTCGCGAATCTCCGCAACCGCCGCTGGAGTAATACGTGGTGAGTCAGTACGCATATATGTGATGAGTCCCGTTGATTCGCCATCGCCCAGTGTGATGCCCTCGTACAATTGCTGCGCAAGAGCCATGGTTCGGCTGGCGGTGAACCGATGCTTTCGGGCTGCCTCCTGCTGGAGCGTGCTGGTGGTAAACGGCGCCGAAGGCCTACGTTGCACGTCTTTGACTTTCACGTCTGACACGCTGTAGCGAGCGGTAGAAAGCTTGTGCACGTACTCGGCAGCAGTCGACTCGCTCTTGATGACCAGTTTCTTCCGCCCGCGGATTCCGGTGACCTTGGCCCAGAACGCCTCATTGGTGTCCTCTCGTCCAAGCTTGACCCCGAGAACCCAGTATTCTTCAGAGTTGAACTCCCCGATCTCACGTTCCCGTTCGACGACCAAGCGAACGGCAACCGATTGCACACGGCCAGCTGAGAGCCCGCGCTGCACCTTTTTCCACAGTAGCGGGCTTAACTTGTATCCCACAAGCCTGTCCAGTACTCGTCGAGCTTGTTGCGCGTCAACAAGCCGTGCGTCGATACTGCGGGGATGCGTAAATGCTCTCTTCACCGCGTCTGCAGTTATCTCGTGAAACACGACACGCTGCAGCTTCTTACCATTGTCATCAAGGCGGGCAGCAGCAATCAGGTGCCATGAGATGGCTTCTCCCTCCCTGTCCGGATCGGTGGCGAGATATACGATGTCAGTCTTGCCAGCTGCAGAGCGTATTTCCGACACGATCTTCGCTTTTGACTTTGGCACTGAGTAAGTGGGTTGAAAATCCCTATCCACATCCACTCCCAGTTTGCTCTTTGGTAAGTCTCTTATGTGGCCCATCGAGGCAACTACCTTGTAGTCACCGCCAAGTATCCTGCCGACCGTCCGGGCTTTGGCAGGGGATTCAACAATCACAAGTCCTTTCTTCAAGCAACCTCCGGCAGCCGCCTGCCCGTTATTACATAATGCATGTTGCCCATATTGCAGATGATGCCCTGTAGTTCCAGAAGCGCAAGAGCAGCGATTACGTCGCGCGAAGGGAGTGACAACTCACGCGCGAGTTCATCAGCATGCACGGGGCTGGAGCCGATACATCCCAGCAACAATGACTGCACTGAATCGGTCTGCACCGCTGGCAGGCTTACGACTGTGTCACTTCGTGCCGAAAGACCAAACTCGGTCAATACGTCATCAGCGGACATGATCAGCTTGGCTTCCCCCCTCTGGATCAATCCGTTCGTGCCGGCACTTTCCGGCGAGAGAACGCTCCCCGGAACAGCGAATACTTCGCGATTCTGGTCCACAGCGTTGCGTGCGGTAGCCAGGGCGCCGCTGCGTTCCCCCGCCTCTACAACTACTGTACCCCGAGTGATACCACTCATGATGCGATTGCGTCGGAGGAAGTGTTCGCGTCGGAGTTTGGTCCGAGGTGGATGTTCGCTGACCAGGGCGCCTGTTTCGAGTATTTTTCGCGCGAGCTCAAGGTTCTCAGCCGGATAGATGGAATCGAGACCACCCGCAAGGACAGCGACGGTAATACCACCTTGGTGGAGAGTCTCACGGTGAACACAAGTATCGATACCGCGAGCTAGACCGCTCACCGTGATGCTACCGGCAGCAACAAGTTCATCAATCAGTTTGCCAGCGACATGACGCCCATACGCAGTCGGTCTTCGCGTGCCTACGATAGCGAGTGAAAGGGCGTCCATCTCGGGCAGATGTCCACGAACATATAGGACTGGAGGAGAGTCTGCAGTCTCGGCAAGCAATCTTGGATACCTGGGGTCATTGGGCATGAAACCGCTCACACCATACTTGTGAAGTATCTCTAGCTCCGACTCAGGCGAAAGCTCCTTCCGGGCATCGCACAATTCAAGCGATAGAGGGTCGTCCAATCCTGATCGTCGCAGCTCATCAAGCGATGCTTTCCACGCTCGTTCGAGTGAACCGAAGTGTACCTTGAGCTGACGCAAACGGCCGGTTCCCACGCCTTGCACGCGGGACATGGCAATCCAGTATCCTAGTTCACTCATTGGTCACCTGCATAGTCGAGCGCCGATTGTAGCACACCGCCTGAATCCACCAGCGTCGTAGCGAAAACGGACCGTGGAGCCACGTGGGTACGACCCAATGGCCGGACCTATACGAGCAGACGGAATGGTGAGGGCTTTGGGGTAATCACCTGCGTGTACGCATGGGGTGGCGGAGAGGGTGGGATTCGAACCCACGGTCGCTTGCGCGACACGCGCTCTCCAGGCGCGCCTGATCGGCCACTCCAGCACCTCTCCGCGGAGAGGGTGGGATTTGAACCCACGGTGCATTGCTGCACACCGCTTTTCGAGAGCGGCACCATAAGCCACTCGGTCACCTCTCCAAACGTGCGGATTATAGCATACGAATGATGTTGGACCCATCGACGAAGGGACGATGACCGCACTGAGGTTGCAAACCCATGTGAAGAACTGCGGACTTCGAATTACGCGGTTTTCCGCGTCAGAACATCTTCCCTTTGCGGAACGCATATGGTAACTTGATTGCAGGTGGGGTGCAGTGAACGGTCGCCGGGATGCGGTTAACTCCTGTAGAGCTCTCGAGGGTTCTTCCTGTCTCCACGTCATTCACCCAAATGCCGCACCCTACGTGTTCTCTCACCGGAGTACCTGGACGTTGTTGTTAGCACGTTCACCAGCATCGAGTTATCACTTCGTACGTTTTGCAAACGCCACCGCGAG
>PUON01000055.1 GCA_003552125.1 Dehalococcoidia bacterium
AGTAGGTCTTTACCTGGCGACCCGCGGCATGAGCAAGGTCGAAGAACTCCAGCAGCTCCGCTGCCCTCGCTTTCGACTGGGACCACGAATGGCCGCGCAGTCGCGCCAGCAGCACCAGGTTCTCGTGGCCTGTCAGGTCTTCATCTACAGACGCGAACTGTCCTGTCAACCCCACGCGCCAACGCACCTTGTCGGCCTCGCGTACTACATCGTGCCCGAAGACCTTCACCTCCCCGTGATCGGGACGTATCAATGTGGCCAGTATGCGGATGGTGGTCGTCTTGCCTGCGCCGTTCGGCCCCAGGAATCCAAACACCGTGCCGGTAGGTACCGACAGGTCTACACCGTCCACCGCTCGTGTGTTGCCGAACAGCTTCACGAGGCCGGATGTCTCAACTGCGATCTGATCGCTCATCACGCAAGTCTCCCGCTTCTGCAGCGACGTGCCGTTGGGGATTCAGGCGACGTCGTGACATACATTCAACTCACCAGGTCCGGCTGCAGAGGTGAGTCCGGGCCGGCTGACGAAGGCTGACCGGTCACGTCGCATGTGCAAGCAGCACGTGTTGCCTGCAGGACGCAGCACGGAATAGTAGCGAATTCGCCCACTGCACGCAATGTGAATTCCGTACGGTTGCCCCCGCAATTGTTGCGTCCAATCTGGCTCTCGGCATCCACCACAGACGTCTACGTGGACTCTAAGGCTGAATAATGACTGCATCGCACACGGCGGTGCCTGGAGCATTGGGCTCGCAGGCTGGGTTGCCTGATACGCTTTCAAGTATGGCAGGGTGACCATGAAGGGTACACTGCCGGTAGTTTGATACACTGGATCCACTGCACGTAAGGGGGTGGGGAACATCATGAGTGATTACCACAGCGGAACCCAGCAAGCGCCATCCCCAATCGCCTACTTCACTATGGAGGCAGGTATTGATCCCGGCATGCCCACATATAGCGGCGGCCTCGGTGTCCTCGCGGGAGACACCCTGCGTGCCGCCGCCGATCTGGGTGTGCCCATGGTGGCGGTCACACTGCTGCACCGCAAGGGCTACTTCCGCCAGCACCTCGATGCCAGCGGCAGCCAGTCTGAGAGCCCTTCTGAGTGGTCGCCGGAACAGGTCCTGATACCCGTGGAACCACGGGCAACGGTGGCCGTTGAAGGGCGTACAGTAGCACTACGCACCTGGCGTTACGACGTAAAGGGTATCGGTGGACATGTGGTGCCCATCTTTTTTCTTGACACCTCTCTTCCGGAGAACAGCAACTGGGACCGGGAGCTTACCGACCATTTGTACGGCAGGGATGACCACTACCGTCTGTGTCAGGAGGTAGTCCTGGGCATGGGTGGTGTAGCCATGCTGCGTGCGCTTGGCTACGTGGAGATGCAGTCCTATCACATGAACGAAGGGCACTCCGCCCTGCTGACCCTGGCACTCCTGGAGGAATACAGCCGGAAGGCTGGCCGTCCTGCTCCTACCGGGGTAGAGACGGAAGCGGTTCGCTACCGTTGTGTCTTCACCACGCATACGCCGGTGCCTGCCGGTCACGACAAGTTCTCACTGGATCTGGCACGACAGGTGCTGGGTGAGAAACGGGTTGACACTCTGATATCTGCTGAGTGTTGTGCGGACGGGATGCTCAATATGACGCATCTTGCGTTATCCCTCTCGCGCTACGTCAACGGGGTGGCCATGCGTCATGGACAGATCTCTCGTGATATGTACCCCACCTACCCCGTCAACTCCATCACCAACGGGGTGCATGCCGGAACGTGGGCGGCAGCGTCTTTTCAGCGTCTCTATGACAGCTACATCCCCGAGTGGCGCCGCGATTACAATTACCTGCGATATGCGATAACCATACAACGAGACGAGATACGGCAGGCGCACGCTGAGGCGAAGCGGAATCTGTTGGCCGAGGTTGAGCGCAGGGCTGGTGTCCGACTGGATCAGTCCGTCATGACCCTTGGCTTCGCCCGCAGGGCCTCGACGTATAAGCGAGCCGACCTGCTGCTCTCCAATCCGGACCGTCTCAGGAGAATCGTACGTCAGGCGGGTCCTTTGCAGATTATCTACGGGGGCAAGGCGCACCCGCGTGATGAAGGCGGGAAAGACCTCATCCGTCGCGTTGTGCAAGCCGCCGCGACGGTGAAAGACCAGATCCCCATCGTGTATCTCGAGGACTATGACATGGCCCTCGGACATCTCGTCTCCTCAGGTGTTGATCTGTGGGTCAATACGCCGCAGAAGCCCCAGGAAGCCTCCGGCACGAGTGGCATGAAGGCCGCACTCAACGGAGTGCCCAGCCTGAGTGTGCTGGACGGATGGTGGATTGAAGGCCATCTTGAAGGAGTGACCGGCTGGTCGATTGGGGATAGCTGGCGGACGGCCAGTGATTCCGCGATCGAGGCAACGTCGCTCTACGATAAACTGGAGTATCTGATACTGCCCACGTTCTATAAGAGGCCGGACGCCTTCGCCGAGATCATGCGATACGCCATCGCACTGAACGGCTCCTTCTTCAACGCGCAGCGCATGGTCGATCAATACGTCAAGAACGCGTACCTGCACTCAGCGGATGACGTGTGACGTTGAATTAGGATGACACCTTACTTATTTCAGGAACTGCGAAGCTGATGGTGCTGGATTGCGTGGCATGGCTCGCGCCACGTGCTGTTGCAGCGCATGGGTTGATGAATCAAGCAAGGTGTCCCCCCCCTGTTCGTCTAAGCGTGCCGGTTAAGCCAGGTCTGGGCTGTCTCAGATACGATGACCCAATGGGCGGACTCGTCGAAA
>PUON01000016.1 GCA_003552125.1 Dehalococcoidia bacterium
CGTCTTTGCCGAACCCACGTGCTTCGTATCGAATTCCGCCCCACCGGAGGTGATACTGACGCTGTCAGCAGGCAACAGGCCATCTACGCTCCAGTGCTCAATGGTTGCCGATCTCGTGCCGTCATAGACCCTGTCCTCAACAGAGAACTCGACGATGACAGGTCGCTTTGTGATGGTAAGGTAGGCACCATCGAAGTCGATCAGATCGTAGTTCGAATTAACTACAAGAGTTCCTTGCTGTATTGCATACTGGCCGACGTCTGGACCCGGGCTGCGTACCAGTTCGCCATTGAAGCTGTCGCTACCGACCAGTGAGCCCACGGTCACACTGTAGGTAAGTGGGGGGTCGTCATCTCCGTACGTCTTGTTGACTGGATCCGCGGCGACGGCAATAGGCCGTGGCGTGATCTCTACGTCATCAATTATGGGCTGCTCAAGATCGTACAGACAGGCATCCGGTCCTCCCAGGGCAAACCCATAGGTCTTCACCTTCCATGTTCCGACATCGCGACCCATATTCCAATCGCCACTGTCGTAATCGCCGAAATAGCCACCGGCGGCCGACGCTACCAGGTACACGTCATCATCATCCTCAACACCACTGAGTTCTGCATCATCAACGCAGAGTGTTGCCAGTGCGGTGCCATCATAGACTCTGTCATCAGCACGCACGCCGTCTATGGTCAGGATAGCCTTGGGTGTGATACTGGCGGTGGCCGTTGTGGGCACAATGCTGTATCTTCCTAAGTCAGACCCGCCGAAAGTGAGTCCGGTAATGAGGACCTCCTTGTCTTCCCCAACGCAGGCATCCGCAAACTCATCCCTAGCACCATCAACCGCCAGGGTCACGTCATCGTCCCCTACCACCCCAACAAGCTCGGCGTGCTGAGTATCCAGTGTTGCCTCCACGGTCCCATCGGCATCCTTGTCCTCTGCTTCGATACCCACAACCTCCAGCTTCGCTTTGGTAACGGTCAGCGTTACCGGCTCGGAAGTACTACCTGCAAACGTGTCGTCGCCACTGTAGACAGCGGTGATTGAGTGTTCACCAGGAGCAAGCCTCTCGGGAGCATCAGATTCAATCGTGAACGTTGCGCTACCGGATTCGAGGGCAGCAGTCCCAATGACATCAGAGCCACTCCTGAACTCCACCTCACCTGTTGGATCCGTCTCGGACGATTCTGACGTCACCACAGCCGTCAATGTGATCTCATCACCATAGGTTGACGGAGAACCTGAGGTCGTTACCTGAATTGTGGGCGGCTCGCCTGACCCCTTGAGGGGCTGAGGCATAATCAAAGTCAGCATGAGTAGGGCGAGCATTGCGTGGATGCGTAACAATCGTGAGCTTATCATCCGGTACAACAATTGCTTGGCCATTTCAACTGCTAACCTCGTAGTCGATTGACAGTGAGTGTAGACAAGGCACACAACAAGGTGTGGTTCTTTCGGCTCAGTTTCGTGACTACGGGAGACCAATGAGACGTACGCACGCATACCAGCCAGGTGCGCATAATGCCGTTGGTGAAAATGCCTGGAGAAGACAGGGGACACGATAAGCACCCAATGAAGCGCGGCCTTAAGACATCGCGTCGTGTGCGACCGGCACAGATGCCTCCGGCCGCAACCGCAGAGAGCGACATCGCTGAGGCAGAATCAAGTCAGCAGCAGCGCCGGGGACTGCCCCTGCGGAGAGATTGCAGCGAGCCGTTAAGTCAAATCAGCTGCGGGAAGAGTGAATTTGAACGTCGAGCCTTTACCCGGTCCGGGAGACTCAACCCATATGGTGCCATTGTAGAGTTCAACAATCCGCTTCACCAGTGCCAGTCCCAGCCCGGTACTGTCTTCCTCGTTGTCAAGCCGCTCGAATAACTCGAACACCTTGGACTGGGATTCGGCCGGAATGCCCTTGCCATTGTCGCGAACAAAGAATACGGTATTCCGCCCGGAGCGCTCGGAGCCCACCTCAATCTCGGGATGCGCCTGATCACCCATGTACTTCACCGCGTTGTCCAGCAGGTTCTGCCAGACCTCCATGAGCCGGGAGGGATCAGCGTAGAGCATCGTCGAGTCATCTCTGACGTGCACAGTAACCTGTCGCTGCGCAATCCGACCTGCCACCGCATCGAGCGCTTCCTGGATGACATCCCGTACGCAGACCTCCTGCGGCGTGTCCTCCTGCCGCCCGACACGGGACATCTTGAGAAGTTCGTCCAGCATCCGACTCATTCGCTCGGCCCCGCCCTTTATGCGATCAAGGCTCTTCCGAATCTGCGCCGTATCCGCTCCGGAGGCAAGGTCCTCCTCGAGGAAACCAAGAAAGGTCTTCACCGTCCACAGTGGACTCTTCAGATCATGGGACACGCCATAGGTGAACCGCTCCATCTCCACGTTCTTGTAATGAATCTCCTCATCCTTACGCCTGATCTCCGCCGTATCAAGCACAGTGCCAAACAGCGCAGCAGCAACACCGATGAGAAGCGCACTGACAAGCACAACGATGAGCCAGAGCATACGCCGCAGCGGAGCAAACACGTCAGCTTCGGAAACGCCGGAAACAAGGTGCCACTGGGATTCAGCAACAGCACGCCCGTAGGCCACGCCCGGTACGCCGCGCAGGTCTTCACCCCGCACCAGGGTCTGTGGCGACGCAATGGACTGAATAATGGACAAATGTGCGTCATCAACCCAAAGACGATAGGTGAGGGCTCCCCCCGCAAGATAGCCAGGATCGCTCAAGACCAGCACCTCGTTCTCACCTCCACGAACGAGCACGGTGTGAACGGGTCCTGCAGCC
>PUON01000125.1 GCA_003552125.1 Dehalococcoidia bacterium
ACGTGCTCAGCATGACAAACGTGGTGACGGTGCGTGAACGGAGCGACAAGCGCCTGCTGGAGGACATCGGCCTGCATCGCGAGATCATCGTGACGGCAGACCCGGCGCTGCTCTCGAAGCCCGAGCCACTGCCGGACAACACTCTCGGGATGGAGCACATGGCGGGCAAGCCGCGCCTTGTGGCTATGTCCGTTCGCGAACCCGGCATCGCTGCGCCGGACATAGACGAGAAGTTCTACCACAGCCTGCTGGCCAATGCGGCCGATTTCATAATCGACCGGTACGACGCCGACATCGTGTTCTTTCCCATGGAATGGCGCATGCTTGACATGCAGCAGTCGCATGCCGTCATCGCCCAGATGTTGCGGCCGCAGCGCGCGCACGTACTCAAGGGCAACTACACCTCAGGACAACTGGTGTCGCTGCTCTCACACTGCGATTTCGCAGTCGGTATGCGCCTGCATTTCCTCCTATTCGCCGCACTGCAGGGAGTCCCATTCGTGGCACTCCCCTACGCCGCAAAGGTCAGCGGACTGCTCGACGGACTGATGCTGGAAATGCCACCAATCAACCTGGTCAATGCAGGGAGGCTGCTCGCGTATATCGACCGGTCCTGGGACAAGAGAGTCAGCCTGCAGGAGAAGATTAAGGCGAACCTCCCCAAGATGAAGCGCGAGGCGCGTAAGACGAACAGGTATGCAGTATCGCTGCTGAAGAAGCCACCTCCCAAAGCAGGGCTTCCGACTCTGAGCCCCACGGCAACGTCAGGCAGTCCATAACGCCGGAGCACCGATGCCACCAATCAGACGACAGGACAGACAGAGCACGGAGCACCTGACCCTGGAGGAGCGGCAGGCTGCGGTGATAGCCGATGCGGACGTTCTCGTGGTTGGGGGCGGACCCGCAGGTATCGGTGCCGCCATCGGCGCCGCCGAAGCCGGCGCCCGGGTGGTGCTTGCGGAGCGCCACGGCTACTTCGGCGGGTGCGCGACTGCTGCGCTCGTGATGCCCCTTATGTCGTATCACACCCAGTACCCGTCGCCTCGATTAGCGGGCGCCGAGACACTGTTCCCCACCGATCACGGTCGCAGCGGTGGTCCGGTGATTGGCGGCGTGCTGAGACGGTTCGTCGACCGGTTGGTTAAGCGTGGAGGCGCACTGTCGCCTTCAGAAGCTACCGGTTACGTCGTGCCGTTCGACCCCGAAGTATTCAAGACGGTCGCACTCGAGCTACTCGATGAGGCCGGGGTCGAATACCTGCTCCACTCATTCGCGAGCGGTGTGCTCGGCAACTCAAACGTCGAGGGCGCCGCCTTCGAGGGGAAGTCGGGACCTGTCGCGGTGACTGCACGTGTCACGGTGGATTGCACCGGCGATGCCGACCTCGCCGCATCCGCCGGTGCGCGTTACGTCATCGGCCGCGAGCGTGACGGCGCCGCGGGACCGATGTCCCTCATGTTCCGTATGGTGGGTTTCGACCGCGACCGATTCATGGCGTACGTGCGGGCTCATCCGGAGGAATGGTTCGGAGTTCACGGTCTGGTGGAGCTCGTTCGAGAGGCGACGCTGCGGGGAGACCTGGAGCTTCACAGGGAAGACATCCTTATGTTCGGCACGCCCAACGAAGGCGAGGTCCTCATCAACAGCACGCGAGTCATCGGCGTGTTCGGTACCGACGTTCGCGACCTTACCGCCGCCGAGGTGGAGGGCAGGCGCCAGATGACCATGATCGCGACCTTCCTTCGCAAGTACGTTCCGGGCTTCCAGGACGCATATGTGGTCCAGAGCGGCTCCGTCATCGGTGTCCGGGGCACGAGGAGGATATCGGGAGGCTACACACTAAGTACCGAAGACGTCCTCGAAGCACGAAAACACGACGACGTGATCGCACGCGGGTCGTACCCTCTCGACATCCATAACCCTGCGGGGCCCGGTACACTCATGCGACGACTCCCGCCCGGCGAGGCCTACGACATACCGCTGCGCTGCCTGCTGCCGTCAGGAGTGGACAACCTCTGCGTGGCGGGCAAGTGCATCTCAGCCACCTACGAGGCGCATTCTTCGCTCCGCGCTGCCCCGATCTGCTTCGCCACGGGACAGGCGGCAGGGGTCTGCGCATCGCTCGCCGCACAGAGGCACACAAGTCCCAACGATCTTGACGCCACCGATGTCCAGCATGAGCTGGTCCGCCAGGGTGCCGATCTCCGTGGCGTCGTGTGACAGGTGTCAGGAGCTTCAACAGCCCCCTTCTCCCAAGCCACTTACCGGACTGTGTGATACATCCCGCAAGGTCGCGTATATGGGGGTGACGACCAATCAAATGACTGCGATGTGGAGGTACGACTGCAATGAGACGGAATCTGCTTGTACTGATGGCAATAGTGATAATCGGCGCCGTTGCGACGGGGTGTGTCACTCCACCGCCTGAGCCCGATCCCTACGTCCCGGAGACGGTGACGAAACGTTTCGATTTCCGCGAGGGCAAGCTGGGCTGGCAGGCGGGTTTCGCGGAGTATCACAGGGATATGGAGATGCAACTCGACTCGGGGCTCAGGCCATTGCCGCCCGAGCTCGGCGTCGACGGCACCGGCTTCTATATCCAGGCGATGAACCGATCGGACGACGTCTTCATGTATCTGACCAGGGGGCTCACCGCTGACGACGGCATTGCCGCCAACTACGACTACCGGTTGACCTTTACAATCGTATTCGCTTCGGATGCACCGACAGGCGCGGTCGGTATCGGCGGGGCGCCGGGCGAGTCCGTCTTTCTCAAGGCAGGCGCGGCTCCGGTCA
>PUON01000041.1 GCA_003552125.1 Dehalococcoidia bacterium
AGGCCAATGACCCAAAGCTGCAGGCGACCATCGAGCGCTGGATGGGCGCCGCGATGAAATGGGACGAGCCGGAAATCGATCACCGGATGATCAGCCGCGGGCAGGAATAGCGCCGCGACAGCCCCACCCAGAGCCCTTCGAGGACAGCCGAACCCTCGGGCAAGTGCCCTGCAGGGCTCTCTCTCGTTCACTGCCGACATTCAACTGGACTATTCGCGCGGGTCACGCCTGATGTCGTGGTGCCGCGTCGATGGAGCCGCACGGAATGACCCCGAAATACTCCGACATCACCGTCACGCTGACCGGCCAGGACGGCAACGCCTTCGCCGTGCTCGGCCAATGTCGCGAAGCCGCTCGGGACGCCGGGCTCTCCGACGACGAGATCGCCGTATTCATGGACGAGGCCATGGCGGGCGATTACGATCATCTGCTGCAGACCGCGATGCGCTGGTTCGAGATCAGGTGATCCGAGCGTTCGCTTCCTGACAAAAGACCCCCCATGACAGCTTGGAGCCCCCACAGCGACATTCATGCCCACCGCAGCGTGAAGGGCCCCATCGCAGGCGGCGCATCGTGTTCTGCCCAATCCAGCCGTTCCCGTCCTTTGGTTCGCTGCGCTGCAGCTTCCGCAAGATGGTTCTCTGGAGGCATCCTCAGAATGTACTTACACATACTTGCCTCCCAGCAAGCGTTTGTCAGGTGTGCAGCGGACCTCGAAGTCATGAGTCGGTGTACTGCCATGGACAGGCATCTTCAGGTGATGCTATCCATCTGGGAACTCTCGGCTTCGGGCATCATCTGTTGGCAGAACGGTTCCTATTTCGTATGACCTACTACCGCAACCTACAGCGGTATCTGTCCGATGGCGCGGTTTACGCAAAGAACAGCCCGCACGTTCAGCCGGGCTACCGGATTTCGTTCGATGAGATTGTCGCGAGGCGCGGCACTGCAACGTTCGGGACACCGTGCGGATCCACGGTCAACGACTTCGTGCCGTTCTACTTTTCTCCCATCACGAAGATGGCCTACACGATCCATGCTGGAAACGTTGATTTGAAGACGCCAACTGGCGAAAATCTCGGTCGAGCCAGCATAGACGACGTAGCGTATCTGGTCGTGCGGCCAGATCGCCTGTTCGCATCGGGCAGGACGTGTTGGTTCACCGATATCGCCTGCAATTCGGGGATCCCGCCGACTTACGAGAACGATCCCGGCAGGCTCGCCACCCTGGTTTCCTGGTCCCTCTTCGACGATGCACCGTACACGGCACAGATACCTGAGGTTGGCTATGCTGGTGTCTGCAGGTGGCAGCATGATCGTGACGAACCGATTGCTCACCAGCAGCGCAGCAAGAAGCGCATGGCGGAGTTCCTCGTGAAAGATCATTTGAGGATGGACGAAGTTTCGTGCATCGTGTTGAAGACGGATCAACATGAAGGGGAGGTGCGGTCTTGGGTTGACGCCGCCGGGGTGGATACCCCTGTGCTGGTGAAGCCCGGGTGCTATTTTTGAACCATGACGATCGAGTACAAAACAGGCGATATGTTTGATGAGCCGACAGAGGCCATCGTGAACACGGTCAACTGCGTTGGCGTGATGGGGAAGGGCGTAGCCCTCGAGTTCAAGCGCCGATGGCCGGAAAACTTCAGGGCGTACAAGCGCCTTTGTGACGCTGGTGACTTGTCACCTGGCAAGATGTTCGTGTTCGAGAATGGTGCTCTCGTCGGTGAAGGGCACCATCGCTACCTTATCAACTTTCCGACGAAACTGCATTGGCGTGCTCACTCCAAGATCGAGTTCATCGAGAAAGGGCTCGACGACCTTGTCAAACAAGTCGATCGCTTGGGGATCAAGTCGGTCGCGCTGCCGCCCCTTGGCTGCGGCAATGGCGGACTCGACTGGTCGGATGTTCGCCCACTCATCGAAAGCAAGCTTGAGCCGCTGTCGGACGTGCGTTTCGTTGTCTTTCCCCCAGGCTGTAATGCTGCAGCCGTTCCGGAGCAGCATGGCATCCCTAAGGACCTGACGGTTGGACGGGCAACGATGATGGTTGCCTTCGCCGAACTGGAGAAATTTTTTGGTGGTCACCTGACCCGCCTGACTGCACAAAAGCTTGCATACTTCATGCAAGTTATGGGGGCAGAATTCGGACTTCGCTTTGAAAAAGCGCAGTTCGGCCCTTATTCAGAAAACCTGCACAGCGCGTTCAGGGCGATGGAGGCGAAGCGATACATTTCTGGTTATAGCGACAATGATCGGAAGGTTGTGGTGACGGCCGCCACCTTTGCTGCTTCCAACGAATATCTGAAATCCGAAGGCATTGACGTCGCGCCTATGTTGAAGAAACTGTCGCTTTTGATCGATGGTTACGAGACGCCTTATGGCATGGAGCTCTTGTCGAGCGTCCACTTTCTATCTGCCGTTGAAGGGATCACAACCCAGCCGGAAATGTCGAAGGCGCTCGAGGCTTGGAACGACCACAAGCGCAAGAATTTTTCCAGGTCGGCTGTATCGGCTGCATTGGAACGACTTCGGGAAGACGGCTACCTGCAATCCGCTGCTTGAACGACCGTTTTCCCGTTTCGGCGAGCCCGCCATGGCGAAACACCAACAGGCCGCTCCCAGCCCACCAGGTCGGTGTTTCTCCAGCAGCGAAACGCTTCTAGGTGGACTTGCGAACGTCCGCAGGTCCCGCATAGCTGCGTCTCACGACAGCGTTGCATAGGGCGCGGGAACCTTTCGTCAGGTGGCGAACACCAGCCGATCCGCGTCAAGCACCATCCAGC
>PUON01000092.1 GCA_003552125.1 Dehalococcoidia bacterium
AACTTGCTATCCTTCCTGAGCTGTTCAATATATAGGTGGCTGAACCACCGGAAGATACCATTATCGTGCTCAAACAGCCCCTTAAGTTTCCTCTTACTATCTTCGGTCGAGGCGAAATGCACATCAAAGTCGAGTCTCTTCACCCGGGACCTGGCCCAGTCCTGAAGCCTGGGTTCATTCGAGGACAGGACAAGCTGCGGAATATCCAGATTGTCTCGCCACCAGGTCTCCCAGTACGCCTTCAGCACATTCGGCACCCAGGGTTTGCCTGAGAACTCGACGTCATCGAAAGCCAGCGGGAACACTGTGCCGATAGCGGCTGCTCCTCGTATCTTCCGATTGGAGAACTCTTCCCTCGGCACAGCCTCGATATCATGCCCTGTGAGTAGCTTCAGGGCGAAGCGGAAGAAGGTGGTCTTTCCGTTCTGCGTCGGGCCATAGATGTAGAGGAACCTCGGCCCCTTGGGATCCACCTGTCCGTAGGCCATGCGTTTCCTTCGCATGTATTCGTTGGCAAACGGCGAGAAGAAAATGTAGAGCAATGCTTCGAACATACTGGCCTTGGCAAACGTCGGGTCAGGAGTCTTCCCCAGGTCGACGGTATGCACATAGTCTTCAATGTGCTGAAGTCCGCGGTTCACCACCGGCGCATCGGGCAGTGGCTCTGACAGGAAGAGTATTGACCCTTTGAGTCCAAGTCTTACTTCATGCCTGTTCAAGTCAACTCGCATCAGCGGTATGCCGTAAGTTGCGTGCACGTGGTTGATGAATGCCGACGAGCTCACAGTGACTCCGCTAGCGGTCATCGTTGGTCTGAGCGGCTTCACAAGGCGCTCAAGCTCTTTTCTGGCGGCCGGCGCCTCCGGCAGCTTCACCGTAACGATTTCTGTCTCCCCGTCTTCGGGAAGGAGCAAGGATTGGACTGACATCTCCTGGAGGGCTTTGGCAGCTCCTGCTTCCGGAGCAGGAACGGCCTCACCTTTCACCCATACCTCGATCAACTCACGTCTTGGCGTGGTATCGCGCTCCTTGAACAGACTCACCAGATCTCCCATGAAGAGGGAGCAGCCTCTCGTATGAGTCCGGTAGTCTCGGAGCACTCTCTGGACGAATCCATCCTCAGGAGGCAGGTCCACATACCATGCGTAGTTCACCTGACTGGCCTTTCGAGCTGTCTCGGTCAGGTTGGCACTTGTTTGGATGATGCGCACGGTACCGGATCTTTCCAGGATGTAGAGCTTGGTGTGGATACTGCGTCGCGGGACAAGGATGCGCAGGGACCCGTTCTCCACTCGCGTTGCCAGGCTTTCCACAAGATCCAACGGTTTGTCTTGAAGCCCCTGACGAAGGGCTGGCTCGGTCAGGTCCTCCCCCACAACCGCCTCGATCTCCGTGTAGGCACGCTTCTGAAAGAAGTCGCGGAGCAGGTCAGATGAAACTACGTAGGCAATGGCGCGCATCTTGGTGAATCCGTCAAACAAACCCTCGAAGTCCTCCCTGCGCGAGATGACCAGGGTCTCCACACCCCCGAAGCCTTGGAAGAGGCTGCCTTGCATAGTTGGCTGTTTCATTCCCTCAAAACCCGTGAATCGCAGAGGCCATTACACTTGCCTCTCGTATCTCGTAGCTGAATTCCTGCACGCAAGGTCGGCAATGACTCGCTAAGCTTCGGCTCTGATCCTGATCGGCAACCATACTTGATTTCCTGAAATTCCCGCCCGGGACGAATGAAAGCCCGTGGACCAGAACTCTTCGCCACGCTGCGAGACGCCGGAACGCGCGACTAACTACCCTTTCCGGCAAGAGCTTATTAGTAGGGAAGTGACTGGTGTGTGGAATCGTTGTGAGCGTTGGGCGCTTAGAACCGAGCAACGCTTCGATAGCGCTACAAGTGGTCCGCCCTTCAAAGACCTCGTTACTAAGCATTTCAAAGCACTCTATTCCGTTCAATACCGACCATCGCGCAGTTAGACCGATATTAGTAGTATAGAGAAGGCGGCGATTGATGGCTATCTTTGAATAATGACGTCTGCGGGCGACCTTGGTCGGACTGTGCGCTTCCCACCGAAGGCGACATGCGAACCCACTGGTGACCTTACCCCACAATTACTACGCGTGCCGATTCGAGGCCCGTCGTTGTCGCTGCGAACTCCTGTGGGGTCCGAACGCAGAACCCAGAGCTACCGATCCGGCGATTCCTGTCGCGCAGGAATCAGCAGTCTCGCTGTTGCACAGGCGTGACGGCACGGGAATGCGTCCCCCGCACGTCAAGCACGGTTATCTATTGACATTTCTCGGCATTGTGGCATATCATGTGATAAATCACTGTGGGCGATGAGATGGCTGGAGGGAGGTGAGAATGGGTACTGTGAGGCGGGTTGGAGGTCAGACTGGATGCAGGCCGGCCAGGATGAGATATCGAGGCTACTAAGGCAAGTAAGACGACAAGTCCAACTTAGTGGTTCTGATCCTGCACGTTTCGTTCTGTCCACCCGCGACAAGAATCTGGAGACGATAGCACGATTGGAGTTGAACAGGAACGATGTGAAGATGGTTCTGTCGGAACTGTCACTAGAGGACTACTGCAGTGGTCCCAGCCCGGACCATCAGGTCGCGGGCGAGGTCTGGGTCTTCGGGAAGATTATTCAAGGGTTGCCCATCTACATCAAGTTCAAGCTGAACGACAGTCGCGACGCTGCCGGGGTGAGAGTCCTCTCATTTCACGTAGCTGAAGAGTCGCTGAACCATCCATTCAGGAGTGCCGCACAGGAC
>PUON01000061.1 GCA_003552125.1 Dehalococcoidia bacterium
ACACTCCGCGTCTCCTGACGGCGGAGTGACGTCTCGAAGAACCACTGCACGAGGTCCTGTCGCTCCCGCAACGGGGCGAGCTCCAGGAGCGGCCGACCCAACCACGAGCGTAGCAGCCTTCCTCCCATAGCCGTCTTCGTTTCATCCAGTATCGACAGGAGCGAGAGCTCGGCTGTGCCCCAGCGACCACCCTCAAATAACTCCAGGTTGCGGATGGTCTGACCATCAAGCGTCATGAACGAAGCCGTCGAGTAAGTGGACAGCGCCGTGACATGCCGCACGGACTCCTTCTGAGTCTCGCCCAGGTAGTGAACCAGGGCTCCCGCTGCGCGTATCGCACGAGGCATGCCCGCGCATCCGAAGCCATCGAGGGTGGACACTTCGAATTGATCCAGTAAGAGTCTGAGCGCTACGTCGTGCTCAAACCAGTAGTCGTCAAGACGCGTCACCGGCCAGAGCGAGGCTTCAGAGGAGGTATCATCAGTGGAGAGGAGCAGTTCGGCGGGGCTCAACCGGTCGAGTTCGCAGCCAAGCTCATGAATCGCAATCTCCGTTACCGCACACTCGCCGGTGCTGATATCGGCATACGCAACCCCGGCCCGGTCGCAGTCACTACACACACTGACCAGGTAATTGTTCGTCTTGGCGCGAAGCAGACCCGGCTCGATCACGGTTCCCGGTGTCACCACACGCACGATATCGCGCTCAACGAGCCCGTTGCCGGGAGGCGTCAGCTGCTCGCAGATGGCCACCTTGTGACCGCGTGAGATCAGCCTTCCCAGATAGTTGTCGAGCGCATGGTGGGGAATCCCGGCCATCGGCACCTTGTTACCCTTGCCCATCTCACGCGCGGTCAGGACGATATCCAGTTCGCGTGAGGCCACCTGCGCATCCTCATCGAACACCTCGTAGAAGTCGCCCAGTCGAAAGAGCACAATCGCATCGGGATAGCGCTCCTTGAGCCGGAGGTACTGTCTCCTGAGGGGAGTTACCGACATTGCAACTCTATTGTATCTCAGTACGTTCCTTTGAACCGAAGCAACCGTGCTGCTATGATGGGTCCAGAGGTCACGACACGATTGAACGAGGACATCTACGTAGAGATAGATACCACACACGGAGACGAGCCCCCCGTATCCTGGTTCGCAGCAGTGGTGCGGGATGTGCTGGGAGCAGAATCTATTGCCGCCCCCTATGAAGTCAGTATCATCCTCACCGATCAGGATACCGTACACAAGATGAACCGGCAGTACAGGAACGTCGACTCGCCAACCGATGTGATCGCGTTCTACACCGAGGAGCAGGCATCAACTGCCACAGAATTCGTGCTGCCCGGAGACGGGGTTCGCCGGCTGGGAGACATCGTGATCTCGTACCCCCAGGCACTCGAACAGGCTTTCGAGCAGGGACACAGCATACGTAAGGAACTCACCCTCCTGGTCATACATGGCGTCCTGCACCTGCTGGGATACGATCATGAGGTCCCCCGGGATGCGGATCGGATGCGCGGCAGGGAGGCGGTACTGTTGAACGAGTTCGCAGGACGCTACTTCGAGTAGAACCGGAATCGGCACTCCGCGTCCACCGGGACTGCAGCGGTGGCGGATGACCGGAGTATCTACGTCGATTCGGGATGACGGTGAGCCTCCGCGCCGGTTCGGATCACAGGAGCTCTTGCTGCCAACCCATCTGCCTGACCTCGACCCGCCTCGGCGTTACGCGAAGCTTCTCGGCAACGAGTATCGCCTTGATCTCCTCGACCACCTCATCCAGCCGGTCCGGGTGGTTCGTGAGCACGTAGTCAAACAGGGAAAGCCTCTCGTACTCGTGTATCGCCTTGCTGAGACGGATGCTGACCTCTTCACAGGTCTCACTCTGCCGGCTGAGAAGCCGTCGTCTCAGTTCCTCAAGTGAGGGCGGGCGAATGAACAGAAGCAGGGCGCCCTCTACTCTCTCGCGAATCGTGGCTGCCCCCTGGACATCCACCTTGACCACTACGTCTTTGCCAGTGGCAAGCGCATCCCGAACCGCGAACAGCGGAACACCGTAGTAGTTCTCGTATACACGCGCCCACTCCAGCATCTCGCCGTCTTCCACTATCCGCTGAAACCGCTCTTCAGTGACGAAATGGTAGTGAACACCGTCGACCTCGTTCGCACGTTGCGCCCTGGTGGTAACAGTCACCACGTGCGCCACCGGAATCCGCAGTTCTTTCATCCGATCGATGACCGCATCCTTGCCCGCGCCGGATGAGCCGGAGACGACGAGAAGCAGATTCGGGGGAGGCTCTGACTGGAAGCTCGAAGAATCCATCACCGTGCGCGCCACGCGGCGGACAGGACCGGCCCGGGCACGTGACACATTGTATCATGGCATCGAGCGCGAATCGGCTGGTGAACGCAATTGCGACAGTACCAGCGGCACCACAATGCTCAAGCCCAGCCCTATCAACGCGAGCTGCGGCTTGAGTGGAATATTCAGTCCCGGTATGGCTGAGGCCAGGCCGCAGGCTCCACCGACGCACATTCCGGCAAGCGCGGAGGCGCCGTCGACGTGCAGCCGCCCACGCAGCAGGCCCAGCACCATCGGCCCGACCACGCCGGACGTAAATATTGAATAGGCGAACAGGAGCGAGTCGATGATGCCGCGCAAACTGAGCGCCAGCAGCAACGCGAGCAGTCCAAGGACAGCGACACAGATCCTGGCGAGTATGACCACGCGCCTCTCGTTCATCGGGAGCACGCGTGAGATGACGTCATCGGCCAGTATCAGTGCCTGTCCCAGGAGCGTGCTGTCGGCAGATGACATGAGCGCCGCCACCATTCCGGCAATCAACAGCGCGGCCACGTACGGCGGCAGGGCATGGGTCACCATCCAAGGGAGCGCCTGCTCGGACTGGATGCCCGGAGCGAGATAGCGCGCAGCGAGGCCCAGTCCAGTGACCATCAACGCCACAGGGACAACCAGTACTGCAGCGGAGAGAGTAGCCCTTCTGGCAGTATGCGTGTCCCGTGAGGAGAGGATACGGGTATAGATGTCAGGTCCCACCAGATACACACCGCCCACCAGTATCAGCATTGAACCAAGGTCGGACCAGCCGAACGCATCACTCACGGGAAATTCGAGATACCCCCGGGGCAGGCCTTCTGCGAGGACAGACACGCCACCGACAGCGGCATATACGAAGGCGACTGCGGCAGTGACTCCTGCGACGATGACCACCGCCTGCAGCACGTCCGTGCGGATAATGGCTTTCTGCCCTCCGGCAATTGCGTAGAGCACAAGAACCAATGTGAACAGGACCATCCAGACTGATGGGGAGCCGACACCAACCACGGAGAGGACTCGCGACGCGGCCACGATCTGTCCACTTACCACTCCCATCCACGCCACTACGACAAGAAGAGCGGTAGCGGTGCGCACGCCGGGTCCGAAGAGTCTGCCTGCCAGTCCGGGGAGTGTGTACACACCAGTGTACGCACGCACGCGGCCAACCAGGAGTAGGCCCAGTACTGCCAGCCCGATCGCCCCGACAAGGGTCCACCAGGCCGCGGTAATACCTCGCTCATAGGCGAGGCCGGCAACACCGATCGTGGCCGAGCCGCCCACAACCGTTGCGACCAGGGAGCCGGCGATGGCCGGTGACGTTCCGCGACGACCGGCAACGAAGAAGGATTCTCTTGAGGAAGCAGAACGCCCCGCAGACAGGCCTACCAGCAGGAAGCATGCGAGGCTGATGATGAGGAGCAGCGTCATCTAGTCTCCGATCTGAATACAGTCGCCTGCAATAACTTCGCGCACGTTTCCTGCCGCATCGCGCACCAGCAACGCTCCGGTTGAGTTGATATCGAGCGCCATGCCTCTGACCGGAGATCCGTCAGCCATGACGCTGACCTCGCGGCCAAGGGTTGCCGTTCGCGCGCGCCACGCGTCGAGTGCCGCTGCATCACCGAGCCGGAGCGACCGATCCAGGATGCCCTCAACAATCTCCCGGACGAGGGATACGCGATCCACCGAAGCGCCCAGCAACTCACTCAGTGAGATGGCGCCCTTCTGCAGACCGGAGATGGTCAAGTTCGCATTCAATCCGATTCCCACGTTGACGAACCGGACCAGATCACTCTCAGCCTCCATCTCGGCGAGGATGCCGCACACCTTCTTGCCACCTATAAGCACATCGTTGGGCCACTTCACACGGGCAGGCAGCCCGTGAAGGCGTTCAATTGCCTCGGATATCGCGACGGCGACGAGCAGGTTGATCCGGGGCGCCAGCTGCGGAGCAACGGGAGGTCGCATCACCAGCGTCATGTAGATGCCACCCAAAGGTGAGAGCCATGAACGGTCCAACCGCCCGCGCCCGCATGACTGCTGTTCCGCAACAACCAGTGTGCCTTCAGCAGCTCCGTTACGCGCGAGGAGACGGGCCGGCACCATCGTGGATTCCACTACCTCAAAATGATGCACCCGCTCCTCCCAGCCGGGAAACTCGGTCGGCAGCAACCGGTCAGGACATGCATCGAGTCTGTAGCCACGGGCCGTCACGTCCACTACGTAACCCTGCGACATCAGTGTCCTCACGTGCTTCCACACGGCGACCCGCGAGATGCCGAGTTGCCGGCTGATGTCCTCGCCGGAGACGTATCCGTCACAACTACGTAAGGCGGCAAGTACGTGATGTCGCATGGTTAACCAATTCGACAACACAGGTTAACTACACCACAAGCGTCTGTCAACGCAATTCTCCTCCGGTAGACAACAACCATTCCGAACGGGTATCCTTTACCGGTTCAACCATGGAAATCGTCTGGTCAGGGCATTCCTGCTTCACCGTTCGTGGCAAGGAGACGACGCTCGTCTTCGACCCATGCCCCTCGAGGTATGGCTGTGCATCGCGGTGGGGTAAGCCGCAAGTGGTGCTCATGAGCCATCTGCACCCCGGACATGCGCACGCAGAGGAATTCGCTGCTCAACCACGCGTGTTCTGCGGCCCGGGAGAGTATGAGGTCGGGGGCGCGTTCATCACCGCGTTGGGCACCTATCACGACACGGAAGAGGGAGCGACCCGTGGCGGGAACACGGTATTCTCTGTGGAACTGGACGGGCTTTCACTGTGCCACGTGGGGGATTTGGGACATCCGCTGAGCGGACAGGTGCTGAGGGAAATCGGCAAGGTGGACATCCTGTTCGTCCCGACCGGCGATGTCAGCACCATAAGCGTCGCGGAGGCTCGATCCCTGGTCCGCGCGGTGCAGCCAAGGTACGTGCTGCCGATGCACTACCGCAGCGAGAGTACGCGTCCTGAGCTCGAGCCGGTTGAGACTTTCCTCAGCGCCATGGCGATCGAGCAACCTGATCGCAGAGCCAGGCTGTCCGTTACCGTAAACAACCTGCCCCTCGCCACACAGGTCGTCGTTCTCGAGTGCGACGGCAGGGTCGGCTAGTTCCTCACAGCAATACTTCGTCAGCTCCGACCTTTGACAACGCAGCAGTGCCTCCCTACAATTGCCACACCTATGAGCCTCGCCTCTCGCCTGTATCGGCTGCAAACCACAGAGTTTCAACTCAGGGATAAGCGCCGCGCCCTGAAGGAGATCGCCGCTCGCCTCAATACCAATCCGGAGTTGTCCGCCGCCGAGGAGGCACTCGTCTCCATCGAGTCGCGACTGGAAGCCGCCAGAAAGAACCAACGCAAACTCGAGTGGGAGGTGGAGGACCTGAATGCGAAGATCAAGGGATTGAACGACAAGCTCTACGGCGGCAGCGTGCGCAACCCAAAGGAACTGGTGAGCCTCCAGCAGGACGTTCAGAGCATCACGCGTCATCTCTCCGGCAAGGAGGAGAAGCTGATCGAGGCCATGGACATCTCGGAGTCAATCGAGGCCGAGGTTGAGGCGGCCCGCCAGAAGGTCTCCACGCTGAAAGCGGCCTGGGAAGACGAGCGTCCCGGGCTGCAGAGACTGAAGGATTCCACCGAGGCCGAGGTATTTCAGCTTGCGGAAACACAGCAGGACCTCCGGGATAAACTGGGTTCGGATAAGGCACAGCACTACGACCTGCTTGCGAAGGCGAAGGGAGTCGCCGTGGTCAAGGTAGAGCAGGGACGCTGCAAGGGCTGCAACCTCACCGTGCCTGACGGACTGTATCAGCGGGCGCGTGCGGGAGACATGGTTGAATGCGCCAGTTGTGGACGACTCCTGTACGTTGAGTAGCCTCCGCCAACCAGCGAGTTGACCGCAGCGCACGAAGGTCATAGACTTATGTAGGGCTGGCAGGCCGGGTGGTCGCCGCGTGCATCGCGCATGCGGAGGAAAGTCCGGGCTCCACCAGGCAGGGTGCTGGGTAATGCCCAGGAGGGGTAACCCTACGGAAAGTGCCACAGAAACATACCGCCTGCTTTTGCGGGTAAGGGTGAAATGGTGAGGTAAGAGCTCACCGGCAGCCGGGAAACCGGCTGGACGGGCAAACCCCACCCGGAGCAAAACCGAATAGAGGGACGAATCCCACGTTCCTGCGACCTTTGGTCACAGGTGCGTGGCTCACGGTGCCTGGCCGATGTCCCCGGGTTGGTTGCATGACCCTGGCGGCAACGTCAGGGCTAGATGGATGACCACCACTCTCGCAAGGGAGTACAGAACCCGGCTTACAGGCCTGCCAGCCCTACACTCTCGAATCAGCGTTTCAGCACGACCGACGCATAGCCAACCACTCGGGAGAAGTCGCCCATGACATCACCGCTCGTGGCATACTTCAGCAGCTCGGCACGAGTGGCACCGCGCAAACGCGCGGCATGAACGACGGCGGCGACCGGTCCGTAGCCACACATGCTGCATTGGTGCAACCCGATTCTGCGGTACATCTCGTCGCTGTCCATGCTTGTGATCGAATCTATGACATCGGTATCTTTGTGGGTCGCAGCGTCCTGTGGCTCATAGTGCGTGAAATCGGTGCTGGCAATAATCACCACATTTCCTGAAACGCGTGCCAGCGCTTCACCCAGTTCTCGAGCCGTATCCGCATCCTGAGTCAGCATCGCGACAGGTACAATGCGAACGGCAGGACCATACAGGTGCTGCAGCCACGGTATCTGCACTTCCACACTGTGCTCGTATACGTGCGCAGATTCGCCTGCCCGTACGAACTCTCCCAACAACTGGCGGGCAGCTTCCTCGTCTACCGCTGCATCACCAAGCGGCGTCCTCCATGAGCCCGAGGACCAGACGGATACAGGGGCACCATACCCCGTGTGATTAGGTCCCACGATGACGGCGGTGTCCACCACGCCGTCGGCTGCAAGTGCGTGGTACGCATGGGCCGCTACCGGGCCGGACGCCATATAACCCGCGTGGGGTGCGACGAGCGCCACTATCTCACGCGGTCCCATGGGATTGACCTCCGGCACTGTTCCCGGACCCACCCTGTGCAGATAACTCCACTCCAACTGTCCTGCAACCCCGTTGGCAGTTGCTGCATAGAACGTGCCCGCAACCGCGGGCCTTCTGATCGCGATCACCTCTCCTCCTCCTGCTCAGGAGCGTCGGCTTCGATTTGCTCCTCCTCCACCTCCCGCTCAGTATCTCCTTCCTGCTGATACTTACGCGACTGGTCACGCAGCCAGCGGTGAAGCTCGTCCAGGGCGGGCGGAACGACGCTGAACACTTCGATATCCTGAGGGAACTGAAGACCATGTCCCTCACGAATGAACAGGATGCCCGCCTCGCCGGGTCCAAGGGTCGCATCGATGGAATTGACCACGTGATCGTTGTGCTTCTTAAGCGCCTGCATGTAGAGATCGCGTACCAGGTCGCCGACCTTGCTGCTCGCAAAGCCCATGACCATGAACCGCTCCCAGTCGCTCAACTCCGCGGCCATCTCCTTCTCCTCCAGTGCCTCGAGGATGGCCCCGTTATCGCATCGCCCTTTCGCGAGGGCATAGCTGTAGGGGTGAACCTTTTCAATCAACGACAGTCCAGCCTCTCCTGTCTCATGTACGGATTCGTGGTAGATATGGCGTGCCGCCCCCGTCTTGGACTCAAGGTTGGTGAGCTGCTCACCCACCTGATGCCAGTACCGTTCGCACCTCTCCTTGTATTCCGCAGGTGCGCTCTCGTGCGTGAACACCAGGAACACCATGAATAGCTTCCTGCGCGAGTGATACAGGTCGGCAGCAGGCCGCTCTACGCGTCCGAGCGTTTCGCTCATGATTCACGCTCCTTCGTCTCATCCTCTTCCTGTCCCCACTTCTGCATGAACAGCTTGATACGCTCAGCGAGCCGCGGATCGGACTTAAGCCGCTCGGTAAACACCGGGCAGGTCTGAACCATCATGTTCTGGCCCATCGCGGCCACTCCCTCCAGCACCCTCTCCATCTCCGGGTTGGACGGATCGCCGAAGATACCGCCCTGCATCATGGACCTGAACTGGCCCATTTCGCTCGTACCTATCTGCATAGGCATTACACAGTTCTTATACCAGGGGCATTGTCGGCACTCAACCACTGCGCCGACTTCATCCATTATGTCTCCCATAGTGACACACCTTCCTTATAGTAGTCGCGGATCTCCTGCTCTCCGAAAGAACGGCAGCGCTCAGAGTCCGCCGAATCTTCGATGACGCTTCGCATATTCGTCCAGCGCGCGATCAAGTTCTCTCTCATCAAAATCAGGCCACAGCACCTGACTGAAGTATAGCTCAGCGTATGCCGCCTGCCAGAGCAGGTAGTTGCTCAGTCTGGTCTCTCCTCCCGGCCTCACCAGCAGGTCAGGATCGGGCATGCCCGCAGTGTAGAGTGCTGCGGAGATTGCCTGTTCGTCGATAGCGGACGAGTCCGACGATGTGGCGATAACCTTCCTTATCGCATCGGTGATCTCGCCCCTGCCACCGTAATTGAGTGCCAGTGACAGGACCAGGTCGTCCGCCCTCACTGGTTCCGCACAGGTTTCGTCGAGGGCGGCCAGAAGAGCGGGTGGCAGTGGCTCACGCACTCCCAGATGGCGGAAGGCGATTCCGCGCGAGCGCATCTCGGGGGCCGTGTCTCTCAGCCATTCCACGAGCAGTTCGAAAATGGCGTCTATTTCTTCCGTGGGGCGCTTCCAGTTCTCGGTTGAGAACATGTAGATGGTCATGTACCTGCTGCCATGCGCGCGAAGTGCATTGGCGATCGGATTGACGTTGGCGATACCCTCGCGGTGTCCGGCGGTGCGTGGCAGGCCGCGCTGCGTCGCCCACCGGCCGTTGCCGTCCATCACGAACGCCACATGCGCCGGTATGCGTTCCCTCGTCTTCAGATCAGCCATTCATCATTCGTCTGCGGATCCGGTGCCACACCCTGACTGTAGCACACGCCTCTCCCTCATGGACAACAAGCCCGTATTATAAGCAATTGGTTTCCGTGGATGCGACCTCTTTCCGGACCCCGCGGCTTCCACGTGAGCTACCCGAATTTTTCGGCCTTACCCCTCTGAGGCTCTGCTCATCCCGGGTTTGCATGACCGTTTGGCCTTCCAGGATAAAGCTGGTAACATGACGGTGTCTCTCCCGCCCTGAGGATACCGGTGGCGTAACCACGAGCCGCCGGATGCGCACACGGCCGCTTATACTTAGTGCTTGTTCTGTTTCACGGTCGCGCTCACAAGAAGCCTCAGGCTTGAGGGATAAGGGCGGGTTTGGAGGAGGTGCAATCATGCGGAGTGCACCTGGCGGTTGCCAGGGCATCGATGCGGTGGGCGGGTCCCTATCCAAAGGCAAGGACTCCCGGTGTCTCGCAATCGACATCTGGTCGCGCTCCAGCCTGCCGCACCGGGAAGCACGCCGATCATTACAGAATACCCCGGACCTCCCTGATCTCCCGCTGATTGCACTGTTCACTGCCGCGCGCCATTCGACCGGCACATTGCTGTTTGCCCTTGCCACTGCATGCAGCAAGTCCATGATGCTGCTGTGGGAGGCGGAACATCTGCTCGTGTCCCGCTATGGTGCGCACGTGCGACGCGGAAGGGGAAGCCGCGGACCGCCGTATTGCCGGCATGACTCGCCAGGTGATGAGAGCGGCATGACCTGAACGGTCAGGCGAATCCCCGCTGCTCCCTGTGTTCTGCACACCAGCTATCTCGCCACCAGGCCGGGCGGCGGCCCCTGAGCTGCCGGAGGTCAGGATGACGGAGTGCGGATCCATCATCCACAACCCTTTCCGAGGGCGAGGGCGCGACGCATCGTGGTAGCGAAGAGTGTTCGGATACGATCAGGACCCCACAGCCGGACGCGGACGAACAGCCTGCCTGAACGGAACTGACAACGGAGCGCAGGTGGGAGCGCATACCTGTGGATCATCGACGGAAGGAGGAGGAACAGGACATGACGAATCAGACCAGTGCCGAAGCAGTCGCAGTGGACATTACTGCGATAAGGGACATACTACACGCCATCGAGAAGGAGAGTGGCCGCTGCAGGGAACTCGCGCGGGTGGGCGACCCCGATGGAGCCCAGCAGTCGCTGGCACGAGGCCGCGACCTGTACAGCGAATTGCTCTCTGCCATCGACTTTGAGAATCCGGTACACCGTTCCATGACGCGAAACCGCAGGACGGACCTGGGAACCATGGCGGCAGAAGTGGAGTCGTGCCGCCTCAAGAAAGAGACTGACATGACTCGCCTGCAGAGGAAGAAGGCAGGCGTATGACACGCGCCATAGCGGCACAGCACAGTGGTCAACCCACCCTGGCGCATGGCGGCAGAACGGGGACGCTGACCGGCACATGGGTGAGCGCCCCGTACCGGACAACCGGGGCCCCTCAAAGCCCATCCGACTGGATTTCCATATGCCCGGTTTTCAGTAGGATGAGACGCTCCAGTTGCTGACGTCAGGTGCGAGCTAGTATAGATACTGCCCAGGAGCGCGGACACGTCCCGTCAATCAGTGTATGAGCGATTCGTCGCGATGAGTGTGTCGTCAGGGAATACCAGTCGATGGTGCCAGTTGCTGCAGCAGTATATTGGCGCTCGTGATGTGGGACAGCTGAGCAAGGGAGCGTTGGACCATCTGCCAATCGTCATGCTGCTCGCTGAGGACGGCGCCAGTGAGGCGCACAGCGGCTGCTCTGTTGAAAGAATGACCTTCCCTTCGAAATCGTACCAGTGTGAAGTGTAGACCTCTGATAGACCAGGATACACAGGTGAAGAAACAGCACCAACGACGGATTGCGCGGTCCTTAGATCCGCGCGACAAGAACGCAGGTGCGCACAGATCGCGTCAGGACGAGGATCGACGCGGGTATCAACGCCGGGGTAAGGTCAGGTTGTTTGCGATGTCATATGCATACCTTTGCCTCACATACTGAAGCCAGTTTGCCCATTCTCCGGTCTTATCGCGCTCCGAGACCCAGGACACCCAGTCCTGGTGATGGAACACTGTGTAATCTGCCTTGCCGCTGAACAGTTCCTCCCAGTCAGCAACATCATATATGCCTGTGCGCTGGAGGCACCTCGAAAGTGTCCTGTTACGTCGATCCAGCGCGAGCGACAACACTACGAACTCGTACCTTCCGGCCCGTGCGATACCCTCGGCAAGAGCCTGCTGCCTCACTAGTTGATAGCCCGCGCTTGCGGCAGGGCAGCATCGCAACCCGGCGAGCGCAGCAGTGTTAGCGACTGGGGCGAGGTGGTCCCAATACCTTCTTCCCCAAGTTGCGAGATGACACTGGTCTGCGCCTTGCAACGGTGCGAATGGGTTTGTGCAGCGCCGGGGGTCCGGGTTTGCCGGGCTCGATGTCATGCGTCCCCTACATGCGGGGCACGGTGCAAATGAGGATTCCACGAACATGCTCATGAACATCACGAGGCCGGAGCCCCCGTTCACCACAAGACCTATGTCAGCAACGGTCTGGCGACTCTGCGGATGGATCCCAGTTTCGCCCAGTAGCGGGCCCGGATGAAGATGGTCAGGTTCAGTGAATGCGACCTCGACTACATCGACTGACTCGATCTCGGCCGAAATGTGCTGGCGCAGAAACCCAGTGATCAGATTGCGACCGGATTCTGACTGCGAGAACGGGTAGTACAGATTGGCACAATGCACGAGCGAACTCTTCAGGTCCTGAACGTTTCCCTGCCTGAAGATACGACACCCTCGAAGAAATGACGTGACGGGACACGGCCCGTCCGATCTGATACCTGGCCAGAGACCCTCCTCCCAGGAATGGTTAGGCAGGACCCACTCCCTTCTCCTGTCACCATGCCATCCCGCCTCCTGTGAAGCCAGATTCTGCCGTCGCCACAAGACCTGATGGTTGCTCATCCAGCTGCTGAATTCTCCCAACATCCCACTCTCCTCCACAACCGAAATTGCACGCACAGCGCCGCATACTATGCAGGTGCCACCCCCGGATCAGTGACCCGGGGGTGGCTTCATCGCCAAAACGAGAGAGGAGGATGTCAGTCGACGCTCGTCATGACCGGGTAAGCAAATCCGTACAGTTCTTCCCAGTTCTGTGCGAACTCGAAGTATGCCGTGAGATACTCATTAAGCTCTGGGTAAGTCTCCATCTCGGACCTGTA
>PUON01000131.1 GCA_003552125.1 Dehalococcoidia bacterium
AAGCCAGTTCGCGTACAAATGCCCTTCCATGTGGTTGATGCCGTAGAGTGGAATCCCGGTAGATGCGGCGAGTGCCTTGGCAAAATTGACTCCCACGAGGAGCGATCCCGCCAGGCCGGGACCATGAGTCACGGCGATACGGTCTATGTCATCAAGGCACAGGCCCGCCCGGCTGAGCGCTTCCTCATAGACGGGCACAATGGAGAGTACATGCTGACGCGAGGCGACTTCTGGGACGATGCCACCGTAACTCGTATGGAGGTCTATCTGTGAGGCAATAACGTTGGACAGGATGGAGGTGCCATCCTTTACCACTGCAGCGGCAGTCTCGTCACACGATGTCTCGATCGCGAGGATTCTCATTGTTCAGTAAAGGTTACGGAGCCGGGGCTTAATGGCGTAGTGTACTACAGCCAGCACAAAAACGAATGTGAGCACGCCGATGAGCAACTCTATCGAGTACCCGCGCATGGCCACGCCAAGCGCAGTGGCGGCCGCAGGCGGGTGGTTCAGGTATAGCGTCAGCATCAGCATAATGGCTATTCCGACCGCGAGAGCGTACCATGCCAGCACCAGGAGGGGAATCGCCTCTGGCAGCATAGCGCATAACGCGCCTGTGGCGAAACTGATCAGGTGTCCGCCGATTACATTCTGAGGTCTCGCAGTGACGTCCAGTGGTCTTGTGAACACGATAAACGCACTCGCTCCCAGTGCCGCGATCACGACTGCGGTCTCGACGCTGAGAACCAGTAGTATCAGGTACGTGGTGGCACCTGCCAGAGCGCTACGTACGACATATGCTCTCCATCGCTTGCGGATGCGGACAATCATCGCGGCAACTGAGTACACACTCAAGTCTGGATACCTGCGTTGTGTTCAGTGGTGCAGGTAATCGGTACACGTATTCGCTGCCCCGTACGCCACCACTGTGGCAGTAATTCTAGTTGACGTAATGCGTGTTCGCAACCGTACCCTTCTGAACGATCAAGGTGGGAAGTCTTCCTGTCGTCAGGTTTGCCGGTTATGCGAAGATCTATCGGTGTCCTGGTTGTTTCTGGCGCGTGCGGAAGTCCTGTATGAACCGTCTCATGTGGGGATCCTTGCCCAATAGGGCGTCGGCCGCGAGTGCGTACTTGCGCACCTTGGCCACGTCAACCACCGGGCAGGTGATGCCGATCTGGATAGCGAACGACAGGAACACGGTATTCAACAGATCCCGGTCGGGAAGGCCGAACGAGATGTTGCTGGCGCCGATGGTCATGTTCAGTCCGAGCTGGCTGCGTACCTCCATTATGGCCTCGATCAGCGGGCCTGCACCGTCGGTGCTTGCAGCGACCGGCATATTGAGACAGTCGATCACGATGTCATGGCGGGGAATGCCGATACGTGTTGCCCTGTCCACGATGTAGTGTGCCAGTTCGACGCGACGGACCGCATCGCGAGGTATGCCCTTTTCATCCATTGTCAGGCCGATGACCGCACATCGATGCTCCTTCACCAGTGCGAGGATGTCGCTTAGCGACGACTCCTCCGCAGTCACAGAGTTGACGAGCGCTCGGCCCTCGTAGACCTCGAGCGCTGCTTCCAAAGCTCTCGGATTGCTGCTGTCCAGGCACAAAGGCACATCTGTGACCTCCATGACCGTCTTGACTGCCTCGGGTAGAAGAGCGACCTCATCAACGCCCGTTGCTCCCACGTTCACGTCCAGGATATCCGCACCGGCCTCCACCTGCTGTACGGCCTCTTTGCGCACCAGGTCGAGCTTACCAGCAAGCAATTCCTCCTGCAGCTTCTTCTTTCCCGTGGGGTTGATGCGTTCACCGATGAGTATGGTCGGACCGGTGTCGCTGATGACTACCTCGCGTGACCTGCTTGATATTCTTGTCTCCATCTGTCTAACCTCCCTGCAATGTGAAAGGAGCGAGGCGCGTGTTGTCCACGAACCTCTTCATGAAACCCGGCGCTGTCGCCAGTTCCAGATACCTGGCTTCTCTCGCCAGTGTGATGCCATTAAGTCTGGCTGAATCTGAGACCAGTGCCATTTTGGCGCCGACTCCGGCCGCGTTGCCGACCTGTGTGAATCGCTCCAGGGGAACCCGGGGGAGCATGCCAATCTCGATGGCGCTCTTGATATCGATGTAGCTGCCGAATGCACCCCCCACAATTATCGAATTCAGTTGCGATGGATCCAGGCTCGCATGCTGAAGCAGAGCCTGAATACCGCTGGCGATTGCCGCCTTGGCGAGTTGCAATTGCCGGACATCGTTCTGTGTCACGGACAGCGCGGATCTTCCACCTCTCTCGTCTGGTGTGACGAGGTTGAACTGCAGCATATTCTGATGCCGCGCTATCCGCGGATGATCTGCGCTCAGTCTCCCCATCGCATCGACGATGCCCTGCGTGGCCAGTTGGGCTAGAGCGTCCAGGATGCCGGAGCCGCATACTCCCGTTGGTTCGGCATCGTCCACAATCTGAAGGTGTACCTCGTTCCCCAGAATCTCCACGTGCTCAATGGCCCCGGGCGCTGCCCTCATCCCGTCCCGTATATGTCCGCCCTCGAACGCTGGGCCGGAGGCACATGACACGGTCGTGAGGCGTCCGTCTGCAGCAAGGCACACCTCCGTATTGGTGCCGATGTCTATGGCCAGCACGCGGTCGCTGGCTGTACTGACGCCACACGCAATAAGCATGGCTACGTGGTCGGCGCCCACAAATCCGGCGATGTTGGGTGGAAGATGCAGGTACGCCCCCTTGGCCGTACGTAGTGGCAGGTCACGCGCCTTGATGTCCAGGGAGCCTGCTATAGCCGGCACATAAGGTGCGCGCGCGAGTTGTGCCACGGGCAGTCGCAGTAACAGGTGGTGCATTGCAGTATTGCCGACGAGTACAACCTCGAGAATGCGCGAGGAATTGACTCCCGCATCGCGGGTGAGAGAGTCCGCGAGGTCGTTGATGGCTGCGAGAGCCTCATCAGCGAGCTCTTTCGTGCCGTCCGGTTGGGACAGTGCATGGGTCAAACGCGCTACGACATCTTCCCCGTATCGTATCTGCGGGTTCATGGTACCGCGTGCCCCGAGAGTCTCGCCGTTGGTCAGGTCCAGCAGATATGCAGCGATCTTGGTCGTCCCCAGGTCTACGGCGAGACCGAGGGTCGGTGCCGGCCAGGGACCCACCGCAACAACCTCGGCACCTCGCGTGGTGATCTTACACTTCCAGTCTTCTGACCTGAGTATGTGTGGCAGGTCGCGTGCTACCTCCAGATCCACAGTGGTGCACTTGATGCCATACGTCGCTGACAGTGCCGTCAGAATACGCTGGTCATCGGCGCTGAGGTCGTTAAGGTCTGCGGGCGAAACAGCGACCTTGTGGCTTGTGACGAGTGGATCGGTACCGTGCGTCGCCTGCAGCCCTTCGATCTGTATGCGTTGACTGGCAGTCAGCGACTCTGCGGGCACGTTGATGATGCAGTCGGACAGTGGCATCGCCTGGCATGCGAGGCGGACGCCGTTTTCGAGCTCGTGGAGTGAAATCAGCTCATGCTCAACGCTAGTCGTCTCGGACAGTTGACCTCGCACGGCGATGATCCTGCAGCGACCACATGTGCCGTGACCTCCGCAGGTTGCCACGATACCGATACCGAGATCGTGTGCGCACTGCAGCAGAGTCTGTCGACAGCTGCATGTCCCCCGCCGCCCGATAGGTTCGAAGTCCACCCGCACGCTCCCGGTGGTCCCGCCAATGGTCTGATCCTGGTCGTATTCTGCCATGTGAGTATGGGGTTCAGGACTCGCGTGCCAGGCTGCCGCCAATGATGAGGCGCTGCACTTCAGATACTACCTCGTAAATCTGCGTGACCTTCGCGTCCCGATACAGTCGCTCGATCTCCAGTTCTTTAGTGTAGCCGTAGGATCCATGGATCTGCATGGCCATATCAACTACCTCATTGACCACTTGTGATGCGAGCAGCTTCGCGGTCGCCGAGTCCTTTCCGGTGAGCCGCCCCCGGTCCTTCAAATCTGCGGTCCTGTACGTGAGCCAGCGTGCCGCCTCGGTACGCGCGGACATCTCGCCCAGGAGCGATTGGATGGTTGGCAGGTCGGTCATTGGCCGGTCACGCACCGTGCGGTTTCTGGCGTAGTCAAGCGACATTGTGATCGCAGCGGCGGCGACGCCGACGGACTCGGCCGCGATGCCCAGTTGTCCTACGTTTATGGCGGTAAGCAGCGCGTTGTAGCCCTGCCCTGCGTCGCCCAGCAAACTGGAGCGCGGGATACGCACTTCCTTCAGTCTCACGGGACACACGTCCTCTCCCCGGATTCCCATAGTCTCGAGTTCGCCTTCAATGATAAAACCCTCGGAATCCGTGTCGACAAGAAACGCGCTGGCTTTCCCGCTGTCATCCTTGGCGAAGATGACAGCAACGCATGCGGCTGGCGCCAGCGAAGCGAACGTCTTCTCCCCCGATATGACATAGGTATCGCCATCGGGCACCGCCGTCGTGCTTATAGCGCGCGGATCGCTTCCTGTCTGGCCCTCGGTGAAGGCGAATGTGCTGAGGGAGTCGCCCGAGATTAATGCTGGCAAATAACGCTGCTTCTGTTCATGGGTGCCAAATCGCAGTATCGACTCCTGTGCCAGGGCATTTATTGCGATGATGGCACCAACTGTCATGGAGGCGGCGCAGACCTGCTCAATGGCGAGAACGTAGGCCTTATAGCCGAGTCCGGTGCCGCCGAATTCCTCCGGCATGTGCAGGCCAAGGAGGCCCAGCCGGCCCATCTCTTTCGCAAGGTCGGCAGGAAACCGGTTGGTTTGATCGATCTCACGTGCCCTGCTCCTGACTTGTGTTGTGGCGAAGTCCCTTGCGGTCCTGATCACGTCCAGTTCGATGTCGTTCAGTTCGAAGTCCATATATCCGGTTCCTCCATATGAGGTGTGCGGTCAATCGCACCTTAGCGATCGGCGGCCGACAAGTCGTGTTCGTGGGTTATTCGAATGGGTAGTTGGGTGACTTCATCGTCTCGCGGTAGTACCTCATTTCGTCGTCGGTGATCAATCCCTGCTTCTGATAGTAGGCTCGCGCCTCCTCCAGCACGCGTTCCACCTCATCCTCCTGCGATGGGGTGAGAGGCGTTGGCTTGTGGTTCGTGAGGATCTCCTCCATGCGCTCACGGGCGTAGTCGAGGCAGGTGCGCTTGCCGGTTGCTATCCATTCAGGATAAGTGAGACGGTCAGCCGTTGTTGGCAGATACTGTTCCAGCTTCCACCATTTGCGCGTGTGAGGTGAGCTCATGAAGTGTCCCGGTACCGGCCCGACCTTTTCGATAACGTCGATTCCGAGAGACTCTGTGGACACGGTGACGCCCTCCATGAAGCGGCCCACCATGCCGGCGAGGTCGTCGTCCAGTACGGACTGGAGCGGGTGGTGCGTGAGCTCTCCATGGACGCTGCCGTGGAACAGGAGGGTGTTGCCGCCCGATATGCCGGCGTTCATGACGCGCATGGCTTTCTCACACGCAGACTGGAAATCCGGGACCTTGGCGTTTGGGTAGGCCGTCGTGTTGTCCAGCGGAACGCCGTACCACTGCCACATCTGGTTGCACGCCGCGTTGTGGATGGAGATTTCTATCCCGCCGAATGCGGGTGCGCCGGAGGCCATGTTCATTGGGGCGGTGAAGTCCTTGACCAGCACGCGCGTGCCGGGTCGTATGAGCTGTGCGAGCACCAATCCGGCGATTACCTCCGCGTTGTTGGTGACGATCGCCCCGGCGATCGATGCGGTTGCCGTACCCCCCATCACCTGTCCACCGACGACCCTGAGGCAGAATCCGGCCTCGACGATCCTGAAGGTGGACTCAACTGCGTCGCGGTAGAGTGCGAGGGGCGGAGCCCAGGCACAGGTGCCCAGAATCTCGATGCCGACGGCCTTGGCCATGTCGATGGCGAACACTTCAGAGTCATTTGAGAACCCGACGCACTGGAACTTCGTCGAGCAGCGGATGCGTGCCGCAAGGCTCTCCGGCATCGCCATACATGACGGCACGCCCTCGAAGCCGAAGTATGGTGTGTAGGGTGAGAAGAAGTGGACTGTGGGCAGCGCATCCAGCACGCGTACGGCATCGTAGTTCTCCTTGCGCGTGGCTTCGCGAGGCTCCCAGGTCGTTGGGTCGACCGTCTTGTGTCCGGGTGCAACTGCGAGACAGAGAGTGTTGCCTCCGATCATCAGTGTCTTGTTCGGATCCCGGGCCGGAGCAGGAAAGCTGCTCGGGGCCTTGCGCAGACAATCCTCAACCAATCCGGGAGGGATCCTGACGCGCATGGCGTCATGGTCGACTCGGCAACCGTGTTGCTCGAACAGCTTGAGAGCCCTCTCGTGTTCGACATGGACACCTGTGCTCCACAGGACCTGCAGCGTGCCGCGGTGAATCTCCTCAACCTGCTCCTCGCTAAGCACCCTGAGTGGTGGGAAGCGGCGGGTGAATCCTCTTGTGAAACCCATATCTTTACCTCCCCAGCAGCCTTCGTGCGAGCTTTGCCGCACCTGGCGCGGTTGGATCATAGCCGTCGGCACCTATGGAGTCCGCGAACTCCTGTGTGAGCGCTCCGCCACCCACCATGATCTTGACAGAGTCGCGCAAACCTTCGTCTTTGAGACGCTCGATGACCTTGCGCTGCTCCGTTGCCGTCATCGTCATGAGGGCGGACATTGCCAGTATGTCCGGATTGTGCGTGCGGACGCTCTCGATAAACTCATCGGCAGTGACGTTAATGCCGACGTCGTGGACGATAAAACCTTCCGCCTGCAGCAGGGTAGCGACCATCGTCTTGCCAATTGTGTGGATATCGCCGAACACCGTGCCGATGACCACGGTTCCCGTGCTATCGGTCTTGGCCCCCAGGCGCCGTACTTCTTCCTGGATAATTGGGGTTGCCGCGCCCATCGCATCCGCCCCTCCTACGAGATCGGGGAGAAACAGATCGCCGCAGTTGAAGCCGTCGCCAATCCTCCGAATAGCGTCGGTCATGGCGGCCAGCATCTCTGCAGGGTTGATGCCTTGCTCGACTCCTTTCGTCGCCCATTCAGCTGCCGCATCGGGGTCGTAGTCGAGGATCGCCTGTTTAAGATTTGCCAGGATGTCACTGCTCACTGTGTCTTTCCTCCTTAACACATCGGCATGGGGTTGCCTGATAGATCGCGCCGTCGCGCCGTGTGTCACACCGTGTTTCGTGTACGACAAGATGCATTGTAGGTAAAGCCATTTGAGTGTGCAATAGCCGTCGCTATGTTGCTGCCGGTGAGTTAGACTTCCCGTGATTATGGGGTTTGCTGTAGAATAGGAAACCGATCACTGCGATAACGCAGGCGCAAGGAGTACGGCAACATGGCGCAGAGCAAGACGGTTGCGACATCTCGTGTATTGACGGAAGTCGAATCCAAAGACATGCTCAAGGCAGTCGGCATTCCGGTGGTGGAGACAAGGCTGGCCAGGAACATGAAGGAGGCAGTCGCCATCAGCCGACAGTTCGGCTACCCGGTTGCACTCAAGCTCATGTCTGAGGATGTTGTTCACAAGAGCGATGCGGGCGGAGTCAAGCTTGGACTGGCCAACAATTCGCAGGTTGAGAAGGCGTACTCCGACATGATGGGGTCGGTCAAGGCGATGTATCCAAAGGCAAGAATCGACGGCGTCTCTGTACAACCCATGGCGAAGTCAGGGGTTGAAGTGATTATCGGCATGACCAAGGATGCGCAATTCGGACCGGTACTGATGTTTGGACTTGGCGGTGTTCTCGTGGAACTGCTCAAAGACGTCTCGTTCCGTATCGTTCCTGTAACGACGATTGATGCGGCTGAGATGATTCGCGAAATCAAGGGCTTTCCGATGTTGCAGGGGTTCCGCGGAAGCAAACCGTGTGATCTCGCCGCACTGGAGAATGTGATCGTAGCTGTGTCTGATTTCGTGGAGAAGAACCCCCAGGTTAAGGAGCTCGACCTGAACCCGGTGTTTGCGTACGAAGATGGCGTTATAGCTGTTGATGCCCGCGTGGTGCTTGAGAACGAGTCCTGACGGCCGCTGCACCTGCCGCGCGAGTACAACCGCTACATCATCGGGCCGCTGGCGTACATATCCAACACCTCGCGGTAGGCGGAGTATTCCTGTGTTGTGGGCTTCCCCGATGCTATGGCAATGAACGTTTGCAGGAACCGTTCTGCCGCGCAATCCCTCGTCTCCGTTCCTTCGATGACTGACGCGACATAGAAATCGAAGAAGTCTTGCTCGCCCTTCAGCGTGGGGTCCCCCGTCAGCTTAATTGTGGGTACGATAGGGGTCCTGAAGGTGCCGGGTTGGCTTGGGAAGATGCCGCACACTCCGCCGCCAAGGGAGAAGATGAACGCCTGTGTTCCTGCCGCTGCCATGCCGAGGAACATATGGCTCGGCCATGCGGGAGAGTCCATAAGGTACAGGCCGTGAGCGCTCGGCCTCTCAGCGTAGTCCAGCACCCCTGTCAGGGCCCGTGTGCCCGTCTTCACAAGGGCGCCGAGTGACTTCTCTTCAAGTGTAGTGAGACCGCTCAATATGTTTCCCGGAGTCGGCTGTGCTCCTCGAATGTCGACTCCGTAATCGACGATCATGCGCTCGAATCGCGCCACCGTTTCAAGAAGATCCGTGCGGACCTGCTCGCTTGCAGCACGTCGTGAGAGCAGGTGCTCTGCACCGATGATCTCTGCCGTTTCGCTGAAAATGACGGTGCCGCCGTGGTCGATTATGGTATCGACCACGTGACCTGTAACGGGATGTCCTGCTGCCGACGAGATGGTGGCGGATCCGCCGCATTTCACCCCGAGGGAAAGCAGCCCTAAGGGAAGCGGGCTGCGCTGCAACAATGCGGCGTCGGCCAGCATGGAACGCGCCGTAGCCTGACCTTTCTGAACTGCCTTATGGTATCCGCCCGTTGCCTTGACCGATATCAACTCAACACGCGTGCCTGCCGTTGCGATCTGCTGGGCAATTATCTCGGGCTCCAGCATCCCACAGCCGATATCCAGCAGAATCGTGGCGGCGACGTTCGGGTTCGAACCGAGCCCGGCGAGGGTGCGTTGTGCGCGCTCATTATCGGGCTTCAGGCGCAGACAGCCGTAGTTGTGTAGCAGTGGTACCGAACCAGTTGCTCCGTCAGCGATGGCGCAGGCAAGCTCGTTTGCGCAGCAGGTAACCGGGATGATGCATACGTAGTTGCGTATGCCCGCCCGTCCATTCGGGCGTTCGTAACCGAGAAACCGCATCCGTCCTCTCCTTCACCCAGGGTCAGCCTGTTTGCTGCCGCTGTTGAGCCCTGGCCATGGATTCCCTGGCACGATTGAGTATGGACAGTACCTCGAAGGGCTGCTCGATGAACGGGTAGGTTGGAACGCCGCGGGGCTCAAGGTACGCCTTAGCTTCCTCCATACGCTCCTTGATGCCCGAGAACGTCACGTAGAGTGGTTTGTCCGGGTACTTATGGGCCATGTCGACCAGGAAGTCGAGTGGCGTCCGGCCGAATTCGTCGACCATCACCATCACCATGATGCACGCGTCAATGTTGGGGTCGTCCATGACGGCCTCAATTGCTTCCCTGTGGCTCTTCTCAATGCCGTGTACCATCGCCGGACCCCAGATATCCACGGGGTTGCGCATCCGTAGCCAGTCCGGACCGATCGCCTGCAGCCGCTGCTGGTTCGCCTCTTCTATGTCCGGCACGGCCAGCCCCAGCCTCTGGTGGCACAGGTCGGTCAGTACAACCAGCATGGCTCCCGACGGCGCCATGAAGCTGACGCGGTTGCCCTTCGGCAAGGGCATATATGAAACCGCCTTGGCCACCTGAAAGAGGTCAGAGTAGTCCAGTATCTGTGTGATACCTGCCTGTCGCATGGCGGCGGAGACTATCCTGTCGTCTGAGGCCAGCGCGGCCGTGTGCGCGATCGCTGCCTGTGAGCCTTCCGAGGTAGTGCCCCCTTTCAGGAGAAACAGTGGCTTCTTTGCGGAGGCCTTTCGGGCCACTTCGAGAAACCTCCGGGGCTGTTTGAAACTCTCGAGATACATGAAAATCGCCTTTGTAGCATCGTCATCCGCGAGATATTCCAGAACCTCCGATTCTTCCATGTCGATCTTGTTGCCTAGACCGACCACGCGCGCAACTCCAAAGTATTCGCCGCTGGTCATGTAGCGCTGTGTGTGAGTTGCGAAGTTGCCGGTCTGCGCGATATATGAGATATTGCCGGGTCGGATCCAGCCTAGAGGGAAGAAGCTCGACGTGAAATTGTGTGGAGTTGAGATGTGACCTGAGGTGTTGGGGCCGATCGCCCGCACACCCAGTTCCCTGATGGTGCGCTCCAGCTCGCGCTGTAGCTCCTCTCCGCGCTCGTCCACCTCGGAGAAGCCACCCGCGGCCAGGACGAACGTGTGTACGCCCTTCGCAGCAAGCTGTCGCACCACGCCCGTGGTTGCGGCGGCCGATACGATAACCACTGCCTGGTCGATCCCATCGGGAAGGTCATCAATGGACGAAGTCACTGGAAGGCCAAGGATTTCTCCTCCCTTGGGATTGACGAGGTGCATGCGGCCGCCGTACTCATTGGCCTTCAGGTTGCGGACGATTTCGTGACCGGGCCTGCCCGGTGAGGCGGATGCGCCGATGATGGCGACGCTGTCAGGTGTGAATAGTGAACTCCATGTGTCCTTCACGCTACTGGCACTCCTCTCTTCCAGACTTGTCGGTATTGTACCCCTGAGGACTGGCAGATGCCAGTCCTCAGATGCGAGCGCGGACAGGAAGCCACGCGCCGGTTGGCGGAGCAGGAGCACTTCTAGTCTCTCAGCTCAGGCAGGTCCCTGAAGAATTCGAGCGATTCCGGATTTGAGAGGGCGTCGCGGTTCGTCACGGGTCGGCCATTGACCACGTTGGTAACGGCACTCTCCACCTTCTTCATGTTGAGGGTGTACGGGATGTCCGGCACAGCGATGATCTTCGCGGGCACGTGGCGTGGCGATGCGTTGCGCAGAAGCGTGCTGCGAATGATTGACCTGAGTTCATCGGTCAGATCGAAGTCGGGGGCGAGCTTCACGAACAGGATGATCCGCTGATCTCCCTGCCACTCGTGTCCGATCGCCACGCTGTCGGCGATACCGTCGATTTTCTCGACCTGGTTGTAGATTTCCGCGGTGCCGATTCGTACTCCGGACGGGTTGAGCGTCGAGTCGGAGCGACCGTAGATGGTAATTGCGCCCGTGTCGCTGTGCACCTCGATGAAGTCGCCGTGGCGCCACTTGCCGGGGTACACCGAGAAGTAGGCGGCCCGGTATCGCTCTCCGTCGGGGTCATCCCAGAAGTACAGCGGCATGGATGGTACCGCGGCCTCGCAGACCAGTTCACCCTGCCGGTCGACCACCTCTGAACCGTCCGGACCGTACGCCTTGCAGCGCTTGCCCAGCGTCCACCCCTGCATCTGTCCGGCGTACACCGGCGTGAGCAGGTTGCCTCCAGCGAATGCGCCGTTGAAATCGGTGCCCCCGGATATTGAGCAGAAGAACAGATCACGCTTGACTGCGTCGTAGACCCACTCCCAGCCGTCGGCTGAGAGAGGCGACCCGGTCTGATTGATCTCTCTGAGCGATGACAGGTCGTGCTCCCGAGCCGGCACCAGTCCGTTGTTTCGTATGAAGTTGAGGTAGGTGGCACTGGTACCGAAGATGCTGATGCGCTCCTCGTCCACGATGCGCCACATGGCGTTGGGATCGGGATGCATCGGGTTGCCGTCGTAGAGCACGATGGTCGCGCCCGTCATGAGCGAGCTCAGGAGCCAGTTCCACATCATCCAGCTGCAGGTGGTGATGTAGGTGATCACATCAGTTGGCTTGAGGTCGGAGTGCAGAACCACCTCGGTGAAGTGGTTCAGAAGGACGCCGGCCGCTCCTTGGACCATGCACTTGGGCTTGCCCGTGGTGCCGGACGAGAACATGATGTAGACGGGGTGGTCGGCGGGTAACTGCTCAAAATCGATGCGGCCGCTCGCATCCGGCATAGCGAAGTCGCCCCAGTGCACTGCGTTGGGGATTGCAGCGACGTCGGTACGGTGCCCCATCTCGTATGGTGCAACCACCACCTTCTGGAGGGACGGAATGGCGCGGGCCAGCTCGGCCGCCCGGGGCACCACGTCGAAACGTTTCCCCTTGTAGTAGTAGCCATCTGCGGTGAACATGACCTTAGGGCGCACCTGGCCCAGCCTCTCGGCTGCAGCCTGCGGGCCAATATCGGTGGCGCAGGAAGACCACGTGGCGCCGACGGCTGTTGCCGCCAGCATTGCGGCTGCAGTCTCTATCATGTTGGGCATGTAGCCGACGACGCGGTCGCCCGGCCGGACACCTGTTTCCCGAAGGGCGGTTGCCAGTCCTGCAACAGTTGCTCTCAGTTGTGCGTACGTCATCCTCTGCACTGCACGATCTTCGCCCCTGAAGATGAATGCGAGGTGGTCGTCGTTTCGGCGCAGAAGGTTCTCGGC
>PUON01000078.1 GCA_003552125.1 Dehalococcoidia bacterium
ATGGCATGAGCGCTACCGCCAACATCATCGTCGAGCGCCGCGAGAACGTCCTCACCGTCCCCGCATCAGCGGTGTTCCGCGACGCCGGTCGCGACGTCGTCTATCTCGTCGCCGACGACGGTTCGACAACCAGGCAGGAGGTCAGCATCGGCCTACGCGAAGGCCGCAGAATGGAGATTCTCAGCGGCGTCAACGAGGGCGATACAGTCGCACTCCAGGTGCCGAATTAGGACTACACAATGCCGCCTGGTGGCACTGGTGTAAGCTTCGAGGGGCACGCGAACGCGTGCCCCATTTCCGTTACCCGGAGATGGTATCATCATGCCGCATCGCGCCTTGAAATAGACGGTGCCGGTATCACAGTGAAATGACAGAAGAACGGTTCGAGCAGCTGGTAGGCAAGGCGATTGAGGGGCTGCCGCCTGAGTTTCAGGAGCTCCTTGATAACGTCGCCATTTTCATCGAGGACAGACCATCGAGGTCGCTGCTGCGCGATCTGGGCATGTCACCGGACGAGACGCTGCTGGGTCTGTACGAGGGAGTGCCGCAGACCGCCCGCCTTACCACGTACGATTTGGTTCCGCCCGACCGCATCACGCTGTTCCAGCAGCCGATCGAGCATGCATGCGATACCGAGGAAGAGGTCGAGGAACAGGTACGCCACACCCTGCTGCACGAGGTCGGCCACCACTTCGGCATTGATGATGCCCGCCTCGATGAGATCGAGGCGGGCTGGCATCGGTCACAGCCGTAGGGAGCCCACGTATCTGTGAAGTTCGTGGACTCACCCCTGCCATCGCAGGGGTCCATTCCCACATCGACCCGCCATCGTCCCGATCAGTCGCCCACAATCGCCATGTGAACACCATACGTGAATCCCACGCTTCCGCAGGGGCACGATGCGTCGTGCCCGCGGGTGGGGTGGGGTGTGTGTGGGGGACGGATCCATCCGTCCCGCCGGGTGTCGTGCGAGGGGTGCGGTCCGTTGTAGGGTGCCGGTTCCCACACCGGCCCGCCACCGCCACGTAACAGGCCCACGTGTGCACAAGACATCACCATCGTGATTCACTACGGAACCACGGACGGCACATGTGCCGTCCCTACACCGAAACCACCAACCAACCCCTGGCGGGCCGTTCGCGAACGGCCCCTACAAAGCGGGGAGCATGTGCGGCGGGTGTCATGGTGGCCGGACGCGGCGGTTCCCGTAGGGGCGCATCGCGAACCGTCCTCGCCGGCGGGGTGCGGTGGGTATATGCAGGGGACGGATACATCCGTCCCGCCATCCGCATTGTCTCTCGTAGGGGCGGCTCGGGAATCGCCCGCCGTGCGCGGGGTATCCCTGTTGCCATGGCACTCCAGCCATCGTTCCATTACTGCAAAGGGGTGATGTAGCATTGCAGCGCCACGCGCACATCGGGAGTCGCGGTCAGGCGAAAGAATCGTGCTGCCGGATGCATTCTGCGATGATCATCACTTGTCCTTCTGCGCACAATGTAGTATCATCAATGTAGATACAACAACGAGGGCGGCCATGAGAATACGAGTTCAGAAATGGGGTAACAGCCTGGCATTGCGGATCCCGAAGGCGTTTGCATCGGAAGTGGGTGTAGGCCGGGAGACGGAGGTTGAGGTTACGCTGCAGGAAGGCAGGATCGTGGTCTCGCCAGTACGCAGTCCCGACATCACCCTCGCACAGTTGCTTGACGGCATCACTCCGGAGAACCTGCACGACGAAATGGAAACCGGGCCGGCCACGGGCAGGGAAGCGTGGTAGGGCCCGGCTACGTGCCGAACCGTGGCGACGTCGTCTGGATCAGTCTCAATCCACAGGCAGGACACGAACAGGCGGGACGCCGACCTGCTCTCGTCATCTCTCCAGGCAGCTACAATGCCAGAACAGGGCTGTCCCTGATGTGCCCTGTCACCAGCCACATAAAGGGTTACCCGTTTGAGGTGGCCATTCCCACCGGCCTTCCAGTCTCAGGAGCGATCCTGGCTGATCAGGTGAAGAGTCTCGACTGGCGCGCACGTCAGGCAGAACCAGACTGCACACTGCCTGTCGAGACCACCGACGAAGTGCTGCATAAGCTGGCAACTCTCGTATCGACGCAGGATTGAGGGGTTCACACCGCGATATCGTGTCTGACACTGCCAGTCTTGCACCGACGAGTTCGTGATCCGAACAGGCGCTCCCCACCCGGCGGCGCTCCGGCTGTAACTCACCGCACACGCATGTGCAGACAGATTTCGGTGGGGGATGGTTTCAAACCATCCCGCCATCGTCCCGATCAGCCGCCCACGATCGCCATGTGAACACCAGACGTGAATCCCACGCTGCCGTAGGGGCACGATGCCTCGTGCCCGCGGGTGGGGTGCGATACATGCAGGGGACGGATACATCCGTCCCGCCGGGTGTCGTGCGAGGGGTGTAGTCCGTTGTAGGGTGCCGGTTCCCACACCGGCCCACCACCGCCACGTAACAGACCCACGTGTGCCCAAGACATCACCATCGTGATTCACCACGGAACCACGGACGGCACATGTGCCGTCCCTACACCGAAACCACCAACCAACCCCTGGCGGGCCGTTCGCGAACGGCCCCTACAAGTGCGGGGGGCATGTGCGGTGGGTGTCATGGTGGCCGGACGCGGCGGTCCTCGTAGGGGCG
>PUON01000026.1 GCA_003552125.1 Dehalococcoidia bacterium
CAGACGTCAAATACCGTCAATGACACAACCGCGGGCGTGTCATCAGGTCGGTCGCGGGCGGGTGTGGGAACCCGCCCCTACGTGCGATTGGGCTCGCCGACGTCGTGTTCATCACCACCGTGGGCGGGTGATCAGGACGATGGCGGGACGGATGTATCCGTCCCCTGCACATACCCCCCACAACCCGCCTGCCCCTACCGACGGATTGCGTTCGCAAACGTTGTTTTCATCACCGCCGTGGGGCATGGTCCGATAGGTGGCGGGCCGTTCGCGAACGGCCCCTACATTGGGATTATCAACACCACAATCGCGTTCCATCGCGCACGCGTGGCTGCACCACAGAACAACGGACGGCACATGTGCCGTCCCTACAGGGGAATCGTTCAGGTGTGCCCACCACATCACATGCGGTTCACGGCAGGACGGTCGCGGGCGGGTGTGGGGGGTCATCACGTTTGCGGGCACGCGGCAGCGTGCCCCTACCGACGAATTGGGTTCATGCATGTAATCCCATTTGCGAATGTGGGCGTGTGGTCGGGCCGATGGCGGGACGGATGTATCCGTCCCCTACGTATACCCCCCAACCTGCGGGCACGCGGCAGCGTGCCCCTGCCGACGAATTGCGTTCCCGGATGTCGTGTTCATCACCGCCGTGGGCGTGTGGTCCGGTGGATGGCGGGCGGGTCTGAGACCCGCCCCTACATTAGGATTGGGTTCGTGGATGTAATCCCATTTGCGAATGTGGGCGTGTGGTCCGGTGGATGGCGGGACGGATGTATCCGTCCACTGCACATACCCCCACCCAACCTGCGGGCACGCGGCAGCGTGCCCCTACCGACGGATTGCGTTCGCAAACGTCGTCTTCAACACCGCCGTGGGCGTGTGATCAGGACGGTCGCGGGCGGGTCTGAGACCCGCCCCTACATTTTGGAATTGGGTTCATGCATGTAATCCCATTTGCGAATGTGGGCGTGTGATCAGGTGGGTGGCGGGACGGATGTATCCGTCCCCTACGTATACCCCCCAAACCGCGGGCACGCGGCAGCGTGCCCCTACAGACGAATCGGGTTCGTGGAGGTGATTCCGATCACAACCGTGGGCGTGTCATCGGGACGATGGCGGGCCGTTCGCGAACGGCCCCTACGCATATGCGGAAATGCACGGCGTCATCAACGCGGCATTGACGCCGACATCGGACGGTAACGGAATAAGATTGCCGTGCAGGCATAGAACACAAGAGAGCGCGCGCCATACTATGGCGCGCGCTCTTGATGCGCTGTAAACCAGGCGCCGTCTACTTGACTTCGACGGTTGCGCCCGCAGCCTCGAGCTTGGCCTTGACGGCAGCCGCCTCATCCTTGGAGACCGCTTCCTTCACGTTCTGAGGTGCACCCTCGACGAGGTCCTTGGCCTGCTTCAGACCGAGGTCCGTAACCTCACGAACCGCCTTAATAACATCGATCTTCTTCTCACCAATGGCCTGGAGCACAACGTTGAACTCCGTCTTCTCTTCTTCCTCTTCAACGGGCTCAGCAGGTGCAGCAGCGCCTGCGGGTCCGGCTGCAACCGCGACCGGGGCTGCGCTCACTCCGAACTCCTCTTCAAGCGCCTTGACCAGATCGGCGAGCTCCATCACAGACATCTCTTTCACTGCGGCGATGATCTCATCGGTGCTCAAGGACTTGCTCTCCTTCTTTGCGGTCTTCTTTGCGGGTTTCTTCTCTTCGGCCTCGGCCGCTTCGGCTACCGTGGCCTGAGTTTCTTCTGCGGACATATATCCATACCTCCTTGACTACTGGGCGAGTGATTCCATTCTTGCCTGGAGTACATTGCGGAAACCCTGGAGCGGCCACGACAGCGCTCGGTGCAGTCTGCTTACCGGCGCCTGCAGTTGCGCGGCCAACTGGGCGATGAGCACGTCTCGCGGCGGCAGATCGGCAAGCGCCAGCACCTCATTCGCGGTCAGCACTCGATTGCCATAGAGACCGCCGCGTACCTGGACGGGGGACTGCTTGACCCGTGTGTGCTGGCGGAGCGACTTCGCCGCCTCGACAGGATCGCTGGCGAAACCCAGCGCTACCGGTCCCTCAATTATCTCCATCACGCGCTCACGGCCAGAGTCCTCCGCCGCGATGCGCACCAGCGTGGTCTTCACCACATGGTACTCAATGCCTGCGGAAGCGAGGCTCCACCTGATCTCCGCCAGGTTCTGCGCGGTCGCACCCTGGTACGTGGTGGAAACGACGAACTCATTTTCCGACAGGTTCTTCTTCAGATCAGCAATGACGTCTGTCTTCTTAGCTTTAAGCATATTTCGCACTCCAAAAAAAAGGCCCTGCGCCAACGACAGGCTGCAGGGACAATCCCGCGCCTATGCAGGCAACTAATTTAAACCCTTGCGGGTACCTGCGGTCACTGGCGACCGTGACGTATTCTATCAGATTCGGGACAAGTATGGGCTAAGTTGCAAGGTTGAGTGCGGACTTCAGGTCCAGCTTAAAACCGGGCCCCATAGTCGTCGTCAACGTGATGCTCCTGATGTACTGACCCTTGGCTCCACTCGGCTTGGCCTTGACAATGGCCTCAATAACCGTTGCCAGGTTCTCAAGCAGCTTCTCATCTTCGAAGCTGACCTTGCCGATAGCCAGGTGGATTATCGCAGTCCGGTCGAGACGATACTCAACACGCCCCTTCCGGGCCTCCCCGATAGCGCGGGGCAGGTCCTCAGGCGGAACCACAGACCCTGCCTTCGGGTTGGGCATGAGGCCACGGCGGCCCAGGATCTTACCCAGCTTCGCCACCTTCGGCATCATGTCGGGCGTGGCCATTGCGGCATCGAACTCCAGCCAGCCGTCTTCGATCTGCTTCACCAGGTCCTCGGCCCCGACGTAGTCGGCACCTGCGTCCATTGCCGCCTTCCCGGCAGGTCCCTGGGCGAACACAAGGACGCGAATGGTCTTACCCAGGCCGTGAGGCAGCAGTGCCACGCCTCGCACCTGTTGATCAGCGCTGCGCGGGTTGAGGCCCATCTTCATGTGAACCTCGACAGTCTCGTCGAAATTTGCGTACGAAGCCTTCTTCGCGAGCTCGACGGCCTCGGCCGGGGTGTAGAGCTTGTCCTTCTCAAGGAGCGCTACCGCGGCGTTGTACTTTTTACCATGTCCACTCATTGAATGCTGCACTCCAATCAGCGCGGGTGCGCTGCTAGTTCTCCACCTCGACGCCCATGCTGCGGGCGGTGCCCGCTACGATGGCCGCAGCCGCGTCCTCGTCCTGTGCATTGAGGTCCTTCATCTTGGTGCGCGCCACCTCGTACAGTTGCTCACGGGTCAGCGTTCCCACCATGGTCCGGCGGGGGGTACCGCTCCCTTTGGCAATACCAAGGGTCCGTCGCACCAGATCCGACACGGGCGGCTGCTTGGTCACGAACGTGAAACTGCGGTCGTGAAAGACGGTAATCTCGGCGGGGATGATGAAACCTTCCTGCGACGCCGTGCGCTCGTTGTATTCCTTGCAGAACGCCATGATGTTGACGCCATGCTGACCGAGCGCGGGGCCTATGGGCGGAGCCGGAGTCGCCTTTCCCGCCGGAATCTGCAGCCGGATGATAGCCGTTACTCTCTTCTTAGCCATATCTACAATCTCTCCACGGAGAGGAAGTCGAGCTCCACCGGCGTCTCCCGGCCAAAGAGGGACAGTGCCACGATAGCCTTGCCCTTCTCGGAGTTGACGTCCTCAACCTTGCCTATGAAATCCACAAACGGACCGCTGGTGACACGAACGCTGTCGCCCTTCTTGAACGCGACCTTGATCTCGGTCGGCGCATCCTTCATGCGGTCAAGAATCGTATCAGCCTCGGCAGGAACCAGCGGCGTGGGCTTCACCCCGGTACTGACAAATCCGGCAACGCCAGGGGTGTTGCGTACGATATCCCAGGTCTCCTCATCGAGGTGCATATTGACCATGATGTAGCCGGGAAACGCCTTGCGCACCACCGTGCGACGCTTACCCGCACGAATCTCAATCTCGTTGGTCGTAGGAACCACGACGTCGAAGATCTTGTCTCCGGCGTCCATGGAACGGATACGCTGTTCGAGATTACGCTTGGCACGGTCTTCACGACCGGACGAGACGTACAATAAATACCATTGACCCTGTGACATCGGCTACCTGACCACTAAAACAGCAGGAACCGCATCAGACCGCTGAAGAGGAAGTCGAACGCACCAAGTAGTGCGCCGACAACAATACAGACGACGGCAACCATGATGCTCAGCCGTACAGTCTCGCGACGTGACGGCCAGTGTGCCTTCCTGAGTTCCTGAACCGCATCCACAAAAAAGCGCAGCTTTGACGGCTTCTTAGTGCGCACTGGAGCAGGCTTCGCCGGCTTCGGCTTGGCCTTTGGCTCATCCTTCTTCACCGGTGCGGCCTGCGGCTGAGTTACTGCCTTAACCGGCTCCTGCGCCTCCCGCTTGGAAGCTGGCGGTGGCGCACCACCGCCAGGAACTCGCTTGTCCGACTTGCGTTTCTTGCCCTTCGATCCCATGTGTTATTTCGTTTCCCGATGCGGCGTATGAGTGCGGCACCGAGGGCAGAACTTCCTGATCTCGATCCGCTGCGCGTCGTTCTTCTTGTTCTTTTCGCTCGTGTAGGTCCGCTCCTGGCACTGAGTGCACGCGAAGTGGATCACGAGACGCTGTTCGCCCTTCTTTGCCATGGCTACTTGATAACCTTTGTGATAACGCCGGCACCGACGGTCCTGCCGCCCTCACGAACTGCGAACCGGAGGCCTTCCTCCATAACGACGGGCACCATCGTCTTGATAGTCATACTCTGCAGGCTGTCGCCCGGCATAGCCATCTCGACGCCCTCAGGAAGAATGATCTCGCCGGTCACGTCCGTAGTGTGAATGAAGAACTGGGGCTTGTAGCCGGTGAAGAACGGCGTGTGTCGTCCGCCTTCCTCGCGCTTCAGAATGTAGATCTCAGCGTTGGCCTCGGTGTGCGGAGTAACCGTTCCGGGCTTGGCCATGACCTGGCCGCGCTCGATCTCATCCCTGTCGACACCACGGAGCAGGATACCTACTGCGTCGCCCGCCTCAGTACTCGTCAGCGTCTTGTGGAACATCTCCATGCTGATAGCGACTGTCTTCCGGGTGGGCTTGATGCCAACAATCTCTACCTCTTCACCCGCTTTGAGGGCGCCGCGCTCCACACGACCTGTAGCGACGGTACCGCGACCCTTGATGCTGAATACGTCCTCCACGGGCATCAGGAACGGCTTGTCCTTATCGCGGACCGGCGTCGGGATGTAGCTGTCCATCGCATCCAGCAGGTTCCAGACCTTGCCGCACCACTCGCACTCGCGATTGCCACAACCACACTCAAGCGCCTTGAGTGCGCTCACCTGGACAACCGGCACCTCATCACCGGGGAAGCCATTGGAGTTGAGGATATCGCGTACTTCGACCTCGACCAGCTCAAGTAACTCAGGGTCATCAACCGTGTCGGACTTGTTCAAGGCGACGATCATGGCAGGAACCTCAACCTGGTGCGCCAGCAGGATGTGCTCGCGGGTCTGAGGCATCGGGCCATCATCAGCGGCCACGACGAGTACCGCACCATCCATCTGAGCAGCGCCGGTGATCATGTTCTTGATGTAGTCCGCATGCCCCGGACAGTCAACATGGCAATAATGGCGCTTCTCAGTCTCGTACTCAAGATGAGCGATGGCGATAGTTACGCCACGCGCTTTTTCCTCGGGCGCGTTATCGATAGAATCGAAGGGCCGAAATGTGTTATATCCACCGGCCTTGGACAGCACCAGACTCATAGCTGCTGTCAGCGTCGTCTTTCCGTGATCGACGTGCCCGATCGTGCCGACGTTGCAGTGTTCTTTGGACCGTTGAAAGGTCTGTTTTGCCATCTTGCCAATAACCTCCTTAACTACCTGAAAAAGCCCACAACCAGATTCGAACTGGTGACCCCGTTCTTACCAAGAACGTGCTCTGCCGACTGAGCTATGTGGGCTGGCATCGCTTGTATAGTGGTGGAGGGGGCAGGATTCGAACCTGCGAAGCCCAACGGGCGGCAATTTTACAGACTGCTCCGATTAACCACTCCGGCACCCCTCCAGAGTGCACTAGTTTACCACAAGCGTACGCAGCAATGCCAGAGCAGCCCGAGAGGGGATTCGAACCCACCAACCTACCGATTACAAGTCGGTTGCGCTGCCATTGCGCCACTCGGGCAACAATGAACCGCACAAGTATAGGGGCTTCGAATCGCGACTGTCAAAACCCTGTGCACGTTCAGTGGGACCGGATATGTCGCATGGCTCCATTTTCGGCGTTACTGCTGCAAGTATTCGTACGATGCCAGGCGAAAATGCCTTCGCTACTGGAGCTACAGGTCGTTCAGAAGAGCGAACGCGGCGGTAGAGGCACTCCAGCGTTGGTGCCCGCTCCAGTGACCAGCCCACGGTGACAGTTTCGGATACCGCAACGTCTTGCGCACATATCTGTCATGCTCGCTCCCCGACTCAAATTGATTTGGCCCCGTATGTGTACTACCATTCAACGGTTATTTCGGAATTAGGAGGTAGTGCATGGCGACAACGATCTTTCAGACTCCGATAAAGCTCGTCTTCGGCGAGGGCACGGTCGACAAAGCTGGAGAGGAGGCGGCCAAGCTGGGTAAACGTGCTCTGGTCATTATCGGCGGCTCAAGCGCAAAGAAGACAGGCCTGCTGGATAAGGTGCTGGCCGACCTGAACTCCAAGGGCGTTGAGGCCCACGTGTTTGAGGGCGTCAGTCCGAATCCGCGCACGTCCACGGTCGACGACGCTGCTGCGCAGGCCGCGAAGCTGGATGTCGACCTCATCATCGGCCTGGGTGGCGGAAGTGTTATGGATGCGTCCAAGGCCATCAATCTCGCCTACTCCGGTGGCCAGCCGGTGTTCGACTACTACACCGGCGCGGCCGATGCGAAGGGCGTCAAGCCCAAAGCATCACTGATGCTCATTTGTACGATGGCGGCGACAGGTTCGGAATTCAACAACTGGGCAGTGGTCACCAACTGGGACACGCATGAGAAGCGCGCCATGGGTGTACCGCTCTTCTACCCTGCTACCTCGATCGTCGACCCCGCTCTCACGCTGAGCATGCCCGTGGATCAGGTCGCAAAAGGCGGCGTCGACATCTTCCTTCACGTCATGGAGAACTACATTACCCACGAGGGTGGCGCGCCCATGTCCGACGCCATCCGTGAGGCCATCATGAAGGTGGCGGTTGACTGGCTCCCGCCTTCCGTCAAGAACCCCAACGATCTCGAAGCCCGCTCACACTTGAGCTGGGCGAGCACCCTCGCGTGCTCACAGATCATCGCGCTGGGCGGCGGTCTCGGCTACCGACCTATCCACCTTATTGAGCACCCGGTCAGTGGCTACTTCGACGTTGCCCACGGCGACGGCCTCGCGGCCATCACGCCGGCCTGGTTGAGGCAGAGTATGGAGGTCCGTGGCGAACGCATAGCGAAGATCGGGAAGAACGTCTTTGGCGCTTCGGGCGACCCGGTCGAGGCCGTTGAAGCCTGGCTGGAATCCGTCGGCATGAAGACGTCCCTCAGCAAGCTCGGGGTCACTGACGACCAGTTCGAAGCCATGGCACAGACCGCCATCGATACCTCGCGCGGATTCCTGGCCAAAGATGCTGTACACCACAGCGTAGAGACGATCGCAGCGCTCTACCGCGCCTCGTTCTAGAGTCACCTCTATTGTGCGATACCAGGGGGAGGGGTCCCGTGACTCCTCCCCTCTTTTTTCTCAGGCCCCCCGCACCCAGCAAAACGCGGAATACTCTTATGTCCTGTGCCAGCACAACCATTGTTGCAACAGTTCGTAGAACTCAGCACCGGCGTGGCGTTCATGCCACGGGTAATGCCCGCACCACTGCAACGGCACGTATTCGATCTGTGGGATGACGTGGGCGAGCGCCTCGTAGATGGATGACCCGGGGTGTGGATCGTGCAGCCCGTGCAGCATCAGCACCGGCGCACCAATCTGGGAGAACGCGGCGGGGTACACCCCCTCGGATTGGAGCCGCATCATGTCCGCCCAGCTCTCCTCGTGTCCGCGCGAATCGTAGTACTCGGTCTCGTCCCTGTGCGGCACAAGGTCATACGAGTATGCAGACTCCAGCAATCTGCCAACGGCGCACATCCGCACATCCGGGTCGCGAATCGTCCTCGACATACGTCTCAGGTGGGCGCGTTGAACCGGGGTCATGCGCCGATCGACATTGCCCCGAAACATCTCCCGCGATGCCGCATCGAAGGTTCCGCAGCCGATCAGCACGAGGGATTGTGCAATGCCGGGATGCGCGGCAGCATACGCGAGCACCAGCATGGCGCCCCAGGAGTGGCCGACGAGTGCAGGCCTGGATTGTGCACAAGAATGGATCACGGTTTCGTGCAAGTCACGCACATGCTGTGCCACAGTGAGAGGCTCTCCCTCGCTCATGCGCTGCAGGGGCTCGAATACCCGGAAGCAGTCGGACAATTCGCGACACACCGGGGCAAGGTAACCCGCAATTCCGGGACCACCGTGCACTATGATTACAGGAGGCCCCTGGCTGCCGTAAACTCGATAATCCACCATGCCATGATTACCGCACAAAGCGCATAGTCATCTCACAGCCGTCAGTAGGTACTGTTGTGAGCTGACAACCGTGGTACTCGAGCGCCCGTGCCAGCGACATCCTAACACCACGACAGATCGGTCGCTACCGGGATATGCGACCGCCTTGCCACGGCCAACTCGGTTCGTTATAGTGCGTCCAGCAGGCTATGCAAAGGTCTTTGACGGCCATCCCGGCCTGCGCCGGGATGGCCGTTGGCGTTACAAGGGGCCGATCGACACTTGGCAGGTCACGGAGGCAGTGCGTTGACGATTCGCATAACGGTGATGGCGGTCTACCTGGCGCTGGTGCTGTTGCTCGGGTTCGTGGCCCGGAGACGACTCGGCAGCGGTGCGACGGAGTACTTTCTCGCCGGAAGAACGCTGGGCGGCCTCGTCCTCGTCGCCACCATGGCGGCCACGAATTTCAGTGCGTTCACCGTGTTCGGCAGTTCCGGCGCAGGTTATCGAGACGGCCTCTCTTTCTTCCCCATCATGGCGTTCGGAACCGGGTTCATGGCGCTCACCTTCTGGCTGGTCGGCCGCAAGGCCTGGAGACTGGGCCAGGAACACGGATTCGTGACCCCATCCGAGCTGGCACAGCACCTGTACGGCAGCAGATGGGTGGCGGTTCTGATGGCGCTGGTGCTTATCATATTCACCGTTCCTTACCTGGCACTTCAGCCGCTGGCGGCAGGCAACGTCGTACACCAGCTGTTCGGATTGCCGCAGTGGATCGGCGCCTCAGTTGCAACAGGCGTGATCGTGGCGTATACGTTTCGCGGCGGCCTGAGAGCTGTTGCGTGGACTGATGTCTTCCAGGGGTTACTCATGGTCACCGTCATGCTGCTCGCTCTTGTCCTGGTGGTCTCGCATCATGGGGGTTGGAGCACTGCGTTTGCCTCGGCGCTGGAACACCAACCCGAGCTCTTCAGCCGACCGGGTCCGCGGGGCATCTACACGCCGGCAATCTGGTTCTCGTATCTGGCGCTGTGGTTCTACTGCGACCCGATGTTTCCACAGTTGTTTCAGCGATTCTACGCAGCGCGGGACGAGCGCACACTCAATCGCACTATGTTTCTGTATCCAGTTATCTGCACCATCGCATTCGCTCCACCGGTGCTGATAGGGGTTCTGGGTCACCTCTCGGTTCCTGCGCTGAGCCCGAGGGATGCCGACGGCATACTGGCACTCCTCATGATGGATATTGGCGGTGATCTCGTGGGAACACTTGTCCTGACAGCGGGACTCGCGGCACTGATGTCGACCATGGACTCACAATTGCTGACCCTGTCCTCCATATTCGGACGTGACCTCTGGCCGGTCGCAGGTGGCGGACGTGTGCCTTCCGTATCGATCTCAAGAGTGTTCATTATGGTACTGGCGGCGCTTGGCCTGCTGGTCGCGCTAACCACCGACGCCACCATCATCGACCTCGGGGTGACCGCGTTCACCGGCCTGGCTGCCCTGTTTCCGTCAATCCTGTTCGGTCTGTACGTGCGCGAGCGGCGGGCTTCGGCAGCACTGACGTCAATCATTGTGGGCGAGGCATTCGTCATCGCAAGCCACGTCGGACTCCTGCCGCTGTACGGATTCCTGTCCGCAATACCTGTAATGGTTTCTTCTACGGTAGCCTATCTCGCCGTACACCTGCTCAGTGGTGCGGGATGGTTCCGCCCTATCAAGCGTCGGCACCTCATATTCCTGCTGGGCTTCGCCGGGATATTCCTCCTTTCCATGGATTTCTGGAGGTGGGGAGAGACTCCTACTTTGTGGCTCGGCTTGCCCTCGTGGTGCTGGTATTTCATCGGATTGTCTGCGGCACAGATGCTCCTTACCTGGCTCCTGCTTCGCTGTGAAGAGACACATGGGTAGCATTTCTCTGCGTCTGTACGTGGCTGCAGATGGTATGATTTCGCACAACAAGCTCTGGCGTGGGATAATATGCGTTTGGCTGTCAGGCGCAGGCCGGACAGAGTCCCGTATTGTGGTTGGATACGTACGGGTTTAGCCTGCGCTCCGACCGGCCCCATGCAGCCAGAGAACTAGTCGCAAGGAGTGTACAGAAAGTGATATCGCAGGAACTCAGATCCGTCGGCCTTCCGGACGACCTGGTGGATATGCTCGACCGGGCACCAAGTGTTCGCATCGCCAGTAGCGTTGATGATCTCTTCAATCTCGCAACCGGCGATGATCAGGCGGACTCTTTCGATGTCGCCTACACGCTGCCTGACGGCAGCCAGGTTACTGAGGTCACGGTATCACGTGTGAAGAACGGGATCTCGGTCAACTACGTCGAACCCTATATGAGGCGAAGGGATCCCAATTGCATGGTGATAGGTGACGAGGGACCGACAGATAAGCCCCGGTTCAGGGATCGGTTCGGTTACGAATTCGGCACGCTCCGTGATGAGACCATGGACTGGCTTGCGAGACAGGATCTGGCGGCGTTCTTTTTCAAGACGGGCTTCCGGGATCTTGGCGCCCACGCTATGGCCATCGCGCCGGCGAACGCCGGGTTCTTCGCGCTCGGATTGGCGATGCTGCAGGGCATACTGCCATTCGATTCCGGCATGGAAGGATTCAGACCAACCGTCTTTGTAATGGTGGCGCCCCCGTTCAGGCATACACACTTCGAGGGTCGCCAGATTGTCGTCCACAACAGGCCGGGAGGCCGTCACGAGATATTCTCGTACAACCTGTACCCCGGACCCAGCGCCAAGAAGGGCATATACGGGACACTCATCCGCAAAGGAGAGAAGGAGGGTTGGGTCGCGGCGCATGCGTCGGGTGTCCAGGTCGTGACACCATACGACAACGTCATCACGATCATGCACGAAGGCGCGAGTGGCGGCGGCAAGAGCGAGATGCTGGAACAGCCGCCACGCCTGCCTGATGGCCGCCTGCTGGAAGGCGTGAACATCATCACAGGCGAAGAACGTGTGCTCGAGATACCCCGCACGTGCGAACTTCATCCCGTATGCGACGATATGGCTTTGTGCCATCCTTCTATTCAGAAGCGTGATGGCAGGCTCCGGATTGTAGACGCAGAGGAAGCCTGGTTCGTTCGTGTGGACCACATCTCTTCGTACGGAACTGATCGCGATCTCGAGAAGCTCACCGTAGACCCGCAGGCACCCCTGCTGTTCCTCAATATCGACGCCATGCCGCGCAGTACCGCACTGATATGGGAGCACATCGAGGACTCCCCCGGCGTGAGATGTCCCAACCCACGGGTCGTTATCCCCCGGCACATATATCCGGACATCGTCAATCGGCCGGTAAGCGTTGATATACGCAGTATGGGATTGCGCACGCCGCCGTGTACTCGCGAGAGACCCAGCTACGGCATACTCGGCCTCTTTCACGTGTTGCCGCCCGCACTGGCGTGGCTCTGGCGACTCGCCGTGCCGAGGGGCGAGGCTAATCCAAGTCTTGTCGAGACAAGCGGCATGAGCAGTGAAGGAGTCGGAAGCTACTGGCCGTTCGCTACCGGAAGCATGGTCGACCAGGCGAATCTACTGTTCGATCAGTTCGAGCAGACAACGAGAATCCGCTACATACTTGTGCCGAACCAATACGTCGGTGCGTGGAAAACGAGCTTCATGCCACAGTGGCTCGCGAGAGACTACC
>PUON01000025.1 GCA_003552125.1 Dehalococcoidia bacterium
ACGAGGAGAGGAAGCATATGCGCGAGCTCTCCGATCTCAAGCAGCGGTATTCATAGAGGAGGTTATTGATATGGATGATGCTCAGAAGCGGTTGGAAACCCTCAAGAAGGCACTGGACATCGAGGTACAGGAGAAAGGGTACTACCTCAAGGCTGCCGACACTGCAGTGAACCCCGTGGCGAAGCAGCTGTTTGAGCGGCTTGCAGTCGAGGAGGATGCGCACGCAGAAAAATTCAAGGCGATCGAGGCCGAATTGAGTCAGGGCAGGGATTGGCCCGACATCTCCGCACCTGCGTGGGAAGGGTCACACCTTAAGAAAGTGATCTCCGCACTGAGTCGCGACATCGATCCTGAGGAAATCAAGGTCGCTCGAACCGAACTTGAAGCTATGCAGGAGGCCATGGCCAAGGAACTGCAGGCGTACGACATGTATCGGTCAAGGGCTGCCGAGACTGACTCCCAGGCTGAGAAGAAGTTTTATAACGTACTTGCCGGCGAAGAGCGGATGCATCATCTCGCGCTGCTCGACAGCTACGAGTACCTGACCGATCCCGCAGGCTGGTACACCGTGAAAGAGAAGTGGACGCTTGATGGTGCATAGGCGTTCCATACCGGATGAAGGGGGTCCTATGGATGAGGTGATGCTCTCAGTACGTGACCTGCATGTTGAGGTTGGAGACGTGGAGATACTCCACGGCGTCGATCTCGACATACGTTATGGCGAGACTGCTGCACTTTTCGGTCCCAACGGAAGCGGTAAGAGTACCCTTCTCATGACGCTTATGGGTTTTCCCAAGTACGTGATCACACGGGGCAGCATCGAGTTCAAGGGCCAGGATGTCACCACGCTTTCGGTTGATCAGCGCGCCCGCATGGGGATGGGTATGTCCTTTCAACGACCTCCCATCGTGCGGGGAGTCAAGACGCGGGATATGGTCCTGGCGTGTCTTCGCCGCGAGGCGTCGGAGTCTGAGATTCGCGATATGGCTGCGACCGCGGGCCTTAGCGACTTCCTTGACAGGGACGTCAACTATGGCTTCTCGGGGGGTGAACTGAAGCGCTCTGAGTTGCTGCAACTCATGGCGCAGAATCCTGACTTCGTCCTTCTGGATGAGCCGGAATCAGGCGTTGATCTCGTCAATATCGCCGTGATCGGCGAACTGATCAACAAGCTCCTGCAGAAGGAAGTCCGGATCAGAGAACGGCATCACGCGGGTCTCATCATTACACACACAGGGCAGGTGCTCGACTACGTGAGTGCGCGAACAGGCTACGTCCTCATTGACGGAGTGATCACCTGTACCGGTGATCCGCAGGAGATACTGACGACTATCAAGCAGAATGGCTATGAGGAGTGTTGCCGATGCGTGATGTGATGTCAGAAGCACAGGAACAGACGAAGAAACGCGCAAAACGCCGCGAGTACGTGGATCCGGATCTGCGCAAGTACGGAACGACTGCTCCTGAGCAATCCTACGAGGATGATCCTCATCGTCTGTCGGATGATATGAAACGGCGGATGCTTGGCGCCGGTGTCATGCTCGATGAGACCGGCGCAAGGTCCGGCACGTTTATTCAGGTTGATCAGACCCCGGTACATGTGTCGAGTGTGCAGGATGGTGTTGAATTGCTGGCGGTGCGTGATGCGCTCGCAAAGTACGACTGGCTTTCGGACTACTGGTGGCGCGCAGTCGACTCCGGGGCCGACGAATACACAGCCAGTGTCGATAAGGCCAATGCCAACGGGTACTTCATGCGGGCCCTTCCAGGACAGAAGACCATGCTACCGTTACAGGCGTGCCTGTATCTCGGCACCGAGGGACTGGCACAGAATGTCCACAACATCATCATCGCCGAGGAAGACTCTGAACTGCACATCATCACCGGCTGCACCACCGGGCCCGAGACTGAGTCCGGTCTGCACCTGGGCGTCTCCGAGTTCTACGTGCGTAAGGGTGCTAAGTTGACGTTCACCATGGTTCACAACTGGCAGGCTGGCATCGCCGTTCGGCCCAGGACGGGCGTCATTGTAGAGGAAGGAGCGACTTTCCTGAACAACTACGTGATCATGCAGCCGGTTCAGGATATCCAGACGAACCCAAAGGTGTGGTGTGTGGGCCGCGGAGCAACGGCGAGTTTCAACAGCGTTATCGCAGGTCACCCCGGCGGCAGGATCGACGTCGGCTCCAGGGTCTTTCTTGAGGCACCGGAGTCGCGCACCGAGATAGTGTCACGAGCCATCGTGAACGGCGGAGAGATCATCGCGAGAGGGTACATAGAAGGCAATGCTGCTGACGTCAAGGGACATCTGGAGTGTCGGGGCTTGATACTGAATGAAGGCGGGATCATACACGCCGTTCCCGAGCTTCGGGGGGCCGTTGCCGGCATCGACCTTTACCATGAGGCAGCGGTCGGCAAGATCGCAGAGGAAGAGGTCCAGTACCTGATGGCCCGTGGCCTTACGCGCGATGAGGCAACGTCTACCATTGTGCGTGGCTTCCTTCATGTCGATATCGAGGGCCTTCCGGACGCGCTCAATGCTGAGTTGCAGAAGGCAATCGACTCCAGCGAGAATGACCTGATGTAGGGCCATGGGTATGGCAACTGTGCTGCAGCCGGAGGCACTGCACCGGATCGGCTACGGCCTCTATGTGGTAACGTCGCGGAGCGATGGCAACGCCAACGGGCAGATTGCCAATGCGCTGATCCAGGTGTGCGCCGAGCCGCGTGCGGTGGCGGTATGCCTCAACAAGCAGAACCTGACGCACGAGTATGTAGCAGCGAGCAGGGTGTTCACAGCCTCGGTCCTGTCCGAAGCGACACCGCTCCCCTTCATTGGACGTTTCGGCTTTAAGTCCGGACGTGCGCTCGACAAACTGGATCATGTGGGCACGTTGCGGGGGATTACCGGGGTGCCGGTGGTGACCGACTATGCCACGGCATATATCGAGGTGGAAGTTGACCGCGAACTGGACGTGTGGACCCACACACTCTTCGTGGGCAAGGTGGTAGCAGCCGGCATGTTGACTGAAGAACGCCCCATGTCCTATGCCTATTATCATGACGTCAAGCGTGGCTTGACTCCCCGCAGCGCTCCCAGTTACGTGGAACACCATACGAATAAGGAGGAATAATCAGTGAGTAAGTACAAGTGCACGGTGTGCGGCTACATCTACGATCCGTCTGCCGGTGATCCGGACGGTGGTGTGGAGCCGGGGACCGCATTCGAGAATCTGCCGGATGACTGGGTCTGTCCCGTGTGTGGAGCCGATAAGAGCGCGTTTGAGAAAGTAGAGGAATAGCGCAACTGCCACCGGAGAACGTCGATTTGACATGATTCACAACATGACTCACGAGCAACTGTGCGCACTGCTGGACGTGTTGCCCATGGAACTGGCGTTCGTCGATGCGGAAGACAGGGTGCGTTTCTGGAACAGAACTGCGGAACGTGGTCCTGCGTGGCAACCGACCGCTCTCGGCGGTCCGGTGCAGTCATGCCACCTCGAGTCGAGTGCCCCCGCGGTAAATGGAGTCCTGGCGAAGCTCAAGAGTGGGCAACGGGATGTGGTGGACAGGACGGTCACCATCAATGGGCAGGTCGCCAGGTTCCGCTGGTTTGCCGTGAGGGATGAGGAGGAGCGCTACCTAGGCTGTCTTGAAGTGATTCAATACGGACCGGAAGTGGTCTCCTTGCCGACTTCGTGAGCAGGCAGTTATCCGTAGACCTAGATCTGGCAGACCCTTCGTTGAGACTACTGGAGGATAGAACATGAGAGCAAGGAAAGTGACCGACAGGGTGATGTGGGTTGGATCGGTCGACTGGGACCGGCAGTTGTTCGACGAGCTCATCCCGTTACCTGATGGCACGAGCTACAACGCGTACCTGGTTACAGGTTCGGAGAAGACTGCCCTGATCGATACGGTGGATCCTGCGAAGACGGGTGAGTGGTGCGGACTGATGGATGCGATGCAGCTGTCCTGCGTGGATTACGTGATCGCAAGCCACGGTGAACAGGATCATTCCGGTAGCATCCCGTTCGCCCTCGAACGCTTTCCTGAAGCGAAGCTTGTCTGCACGCCGAAAGCGAAAGGCATGCTCATCGATCTCCTGCACGTAGATGAGGATCGAGTGGTTACGGTCGCGGATGGCGACACGCTGTCATTGGGTGACCTGACGCTGGAGTTCATTCACGCTCCGTGGGTGCACTGGCCTGAGACCATGCTTACATACCTTCATGAGCGGAAGGTGCTCTTTCCGTGCGATCTCTTCGGTTCCCATCTGGCAGCGTCAGAGTTGTTTGTGAGCGATCCCGCACGGGTCTACCGGGCAGCCAAGCGGTACTATGCGGAGATTATGATGCCGTTCCGGACCAGTATCGTGAAGCATCTGGAGAGACTTTCCGGGTACAACATCGACATCATTGCGCCGAGCCACGGTCCGCTGCATGACAATCCGAAGTTCATCATGGACATGTATCGGGATTGGGTGTCCGGTCCTCTGGCGAACAAGGTGGTGATTCCCTACGTTTCCATGCACGGGAGCACACAGGTCATCGTCGACCGCCTCATCGCAGCGCTGGCGGAGCAGGGAGTGCAGGTCGCTCCGCATAAGATGAGCGGCGGCGATACCGGGAGGCTTGCCATGGAGCTTGTGGATGCGGCGACGGTGGTGCTGGGAACGCCGACGGTGCTTGCAGGGGCACATCCCCAGGTGGCCTATGCGGCGATACTGGCGAATGCGCTGAGACCAAGGGCGATGTTCGCGTCCATAGTTGGCTCATATGGGTGGGGAGGCAAGGCGGTTGAGCAACTGCTGGCACTGGTCCCCAATCTCAAGGTGGAGTTGTTCGATCCGGTGCTGTTCAAGGGGTTGCCGTCTGAGTCTGACCTGAGGACCATAGATGAGCTTGCCGGAAAGATTGCGGAGAAGCATAGTGACGCAGGACTGGTTTAGAAAGCCGGCCACGTTACATATAGAAGTGAGATGCAGGAGGCAAATTGATGCGGTTCAATGACATTCTGAAGACGGCTGCCGAAGAAGGCAAGGAAAAGCACGTCCCGGTTATCGAGGTTGGCAAAGGCAAGGGTGAAGGTGGAGCGGATATCGTCCACGTCGTAGTGGGCAAGGACGTTCCACACCCGAATACCATCGAACATCATATCGTCTGGGTCGAGTTGTATGGAGTGAAGAAGGAAGGGCAGGTCATCAACCTGGGAAGGTGTGACTTCGCGCCCGGCTACACGAGCCCCAACGTGCGGTTTCAGGTTCCTGTGGACCAGTTCAAGGCGTTCTGCGCACTTGAGTACTGCAACATCCACGGTGTGTGGGAGAACTGCCTGGAGCTCTAGTGGGGCTGCGACTTCGCGAGAATATGGTCGGCGCCCCCTGGTGATTCAGGGGGCGACCGCTGGGAGGTAACGGAGATGGAAGAACAAATGGAGCAGGTTGTGAGCATGCCCAAACTGGGCGAGAAGGCGCCCGAGTTCGAGGCGCCAACGACACACGGGACATTGAAGATGTCCGATTTCAAGGGAAGCTGGGTGGTGCTTTTCTCCCACCCGGCCGACTTCACACCGGTCTGTACCACGGAGTTCATGGGCTTCGCGCAGTTGGAACCCGAGTTCAGGAAGCGCGGAGTGGAGCTTATTGGACTCAGTGTCGATAGCATCACCTCGCACATCGCGTGGGCACGCAATATAGAAGAGAAGGCGGGTGTGAAGATCACCTTTCCCATCATCGCGGACCTGAACAAAGAGGTCTCGGCGAAGTTCGGCATGGTCCATCCCGGACAGAGCAAGACCGAGACGGTGCGCTGCACATTCATTATCGATCCTGACCAGGTGATCCGCCTCATCCTCTACTATCCGTTGACTACCGGCCGCAATATGGACGAGATTCTCCGCTGCATAGATGCGTTGCAGACGGCCGACAAGAACAAGGTTGCTACACCTGCCAACTGGAGGCCTGGCGACATGGTGATCGTGCCGCCGCCGAAGACGCAGGAAGCTGCCGAAGAGAGGCTCAAAGAGGGCTTCGAGTGCGTCGACTGGTACTTCTGCAAGAGGAAGCTTTAGGAGGCGATGCCGGATGCCATGCGTAAGCGCTGATGGTAAGCCGACCGAGTCAGGCCGGAAGATTATCGCGGCCCTCAAGGCGGGGAACACCTCCGCCGAAGACATCTCCACGGGTAGCGGGATGCCGCTCTATCGTGTGCGAAGTGGCCTTCGGGAAATGGTTGAGGCGGGACTGGTGGCCGAGAACGACGGCTCGCACACATTGACCGAGCAGGGGCTGGCGGCCGTGTAGTTGAGGCGTTGCGGACATATCCGGACGACAAGCGGGTGCAAGTAGGGCCGGAAGCTCCCGGCCCTGCCCGATTCTATGACTCAAGCGAGACGCAGGAGGTCCACATGTCTACTGACGGCCGGTTCACCTTCATCGTAGCGGGAGAGGCAGGGCACGGTGTGCGGCGTGCAGGGAACGTTGCCGCAGATCTGTGCAGCGGCATGGGGCGATACGTCTTCCAGATGGATGACTATCAGAGCCTCATTCGTGGTGGCCACAACTTCTCGGTCATCACTTCGGCCCCTCAGCCGGTCCTGAGCCAGTTTCTGCGCGCGGATCTGGTGGTCGCGCTTGACAAGCGAAGCGTTGGACTGCACCGTGATCATCTCAGTACGGATGGCACTCTCGTGTACAACTCGGATGCGGTGAGTGATGCACCTGAAGGAGCGGTTGGTCTTCCGCTGTCGAGTCTGGCGAAGGATTATCCTCGGCCGGACCTGCGCCTCGGCGTTGCATCCATCGTTGTGCTGCTCGTGGCGACAGGATTTTCCCGGGATGAGGCGGCCGACTTCATCCGGCGTCAGTACGCACGAGACGTGGAGAACAACGTGAAATACGGACTGTCCGTCTACGACGCGGCAGTTCAGATCCTGCAGGGCCGCTACCACCTGGCAAGAGGAGATGCACCTGCCACGATGCTGGCAGGGAACGAGGCCATCGCGCTGGGCGCGTACGCTGGTGGACTTGACATGTACTTCGCGTATCCGATGACGCCGTCCTCATCGATTCTCCACTTCCTGGCGGCACGGTCTGAAGACCTCGGTGTGGTGACGGTACATCCCGAGAGCGAAGTCGCCGTGATGAATATGGCAGTCGGGGCAGCATCAGTCGGCGCACGCGCCGCCGTTGGCAGCAGTGGAGGTGGATTTGCGCTGATGGAAGAGGGATTCTCTCTTGCCGGTATGTCCGAGACTCCGGTGCTGTGTATTTTGTCCTCACGGCCTGGTCCTTCTACCGGAGTCCCGACCTATACTGCCCAGGGGGATCTCGGTTTCGCTCTGAACCAGGGACACGGGGAGTTTCCCCGGATAGTCGCCTCGCCCGGGTCCATCGGCGAAGCATATGAACTGGCGGCGGAACTCATGGGACTCGCGTGGGCGTTCCAGACTCCGGCCATTCTGCTGACGGAGAAACATCTCTCGGAGAGCAGGATGACGGTGCAGTTGCCGTCCGACTTGCCTGAGATCCCAGAGCCCCTTATGCATGAGGGCAGCGCTGCAGAGTATCGTCGCTACGAGAACACCGAGTCTGGTGTATCGCCCCTCAGGTTCCCCCCGTCCGATGCGCTCATCAAGTGGACCAGCTACGAGCACGATGAGTCCGGCATCACGACCGAAGCTGCGGACATAATTGCGATGATGCAGGAGAAGCGCCTGAGAAAGCGCAAGGGCCTGATCGAGAAGCTGCGCCGGATGCGGACTGTGAACAGGTATGGCTCGAGCAGGAATGTGGTTGTGACCTACGGCTCAACGGCTATGAGTGTGCGTGAGGCGGTAGCCATCGGAAAGCTGGATGTGCAGGTCGTGCAGCCCGTATACCTCGAACCGTTTCCCGAATGGGAGTTCGAACAGCTTTCGGGCTCAGGGGTGATAGTAGTTGAGCAAAGCTGTGAGGCGCAACTGGCTGCGCTGTTGAAACACAGGACCGGGGTCAGCGTGCGAAACTCCATCACCCAGTATGACGGGAGACCCTTCGACCCCGAGGAACTGGCTGCCCGACTGAAGGAGGTGCTCGCAAATGGATGAGCTCATCACATATGCGGAGAACACCTGGTGTCCCGGTTGCGGTAACTTCGGCATCCTGACTGCGTTCACGCAGGCGATCGAAAGGCTGGAAGCCGATGGCCTCGCACGGAAGGACCTTGCTATCGTCGCTGGAATTGGACAGCACGGCAAGATATTCGACTACCTGAAGCTAAACGGCTTCTACGCCCTTCATGGTCGCTCATTGGCGACCGCTCAGGGGATGAAGCTCGCGAATCCAGGATTGAAGATCGTCGTATTCGTTGGCGATGGCGATTCATACGGGGAGGGAGTCGCGCACCTCGTATTTGCGGCCAAACGAAACGCTGATCTCACGGTCATAGTCCACAACAACGGCGCCTACGGTCTTACGACGGGCCAGGTCACACCGACGAGCAGGAAGGGCTTTCGAGGACCCTCGACCCCGCGCGGAAGCATCGAAGAGCCGTTCAATCCTCTCTCTCTGATGCTGGCGTCGGGAGCAACGTTTGTTGCCCGCGGGTATCCTGTGAAACTCAACCATCTCACCGATCTGTTCGTGTGGGCAGTACAGCATGAAGGTTTCTCAGTTGTGGACGTGCTGCAGCCATGTGTCACATTCAACAACACGTATGAGCTGTACAACAACTCCGTGACGGAGTTGAAAGTGACTCCTGAAACCTTCGAGGATTCCATGGCTGCTGCACGACGCACCGATCGACTGCTCATAGGGGTGATCCGGGATGTGTCGGCCGAACCGCATCACCGTCAATTGCTTGGCGATAGACGGCCCGCTGAGGACAGGCGCGCTGGCTCTGACCGCATGGCGGCAATCCGGAAAACTTTCGGATAGGCACGGATACTGCATGGATAGTCGTAGTATCACGACCATTCATTGCGCTAGAATGGACTATGCGGTCGCGGTAGTAATGAAGGAGATGGCATGGACAGGAACACACTGATCGAGGTACTGAATCGGGATATCGAGAATGAGCATGGGGCGATTATTCAGTACCTGACACATGCGTATGCCATGGGTGAAGGAGAGGTCGCGTGCGAGATCGAGGCCATAGCGCGTGAGGAGATGCGGCACCTGGACTGGCTTGCCGAGATGGTCGTCGACCTCGGAGGGACGCCGAGCCTTGTACGAGGCGGCATGCGCATGGAAGGGAGTACCGTCTCTGACTGGATGCGTAACAACGTGCTCCTCGAAGAAGATGCCATCAGTCCGTACCGTGAACAGGTGGAAACGATCACCGACCCGAAGATCAACCGGCTTCTGCGTCGCATACTTGCCGACGAAGAAGTACACCATGGCGACTTCGAGCACATGGTGGAGAAGGTGTCCCGTGAGGGGCTTGTCGACAAGCGTGGAGTCAAGGATGATCAAACGGTTCGCCTGTTGAACTGGGGCGTCGAGCACGAATACACGGTCATTCTGCAGTACCTGTTCCATTCGTATCTGGCAACCGATGAAGAGGTGCGGAAGCAGCTCATGGATCAGGCGGTCAACGAGATGCAGCACGTCGGCTGGCTCGCGGAGAAGTTGATCGACATAAGCAGCGCCCCGCGTCTGGAGCACACGGATGTCGACCGGTCGCGCGATATGGTGCAGATGCTCGACGCGGACATCCGCATTGAGAACGAGGTCGCGCGCAGGTACGATGAAGCGACGAGAGAACTGACTGACGCTCCAATCGTACGGCTTCTGGAACGCATACGCGACCAGGAGATCTACCACGCCGAGGTGTTTCAGGACCTGCTGGAGGAACTCAAGAAGGGTCGGGACTAGTCCTGTCGATTGGCCTGGACGCTGGAGACAAGGAGAAACTCAGTGGCAGTACGTAAGATTCGCACTCACCCGGATCCGGTACTTCGCGAGCCGGCGAAGAAGGTACCGCTGATTGACATGTCCGTCCATCGTCTTATCGACGACCTGATCGACACCATGCACGCAACCAATGGAGTAGGGCTCGCGGCACCGCAGGTGGGCGTGCCGCTTCGAGTCGTTGTCATCGAGCTTCCCGGTGAAGATGCCATCGTACTCATTAATCCTGAGATTATTAAGAAGAAGGGTGAGAGGGTCATCGAGGAAGGATGTCTCTCGGTTCCCGGCGTTCAGGGAGAGGTCAAGCGGGCGGTCACGGTGAAGGTCAAGGCGCGGAATAGGGATGGGAAAGAGGTTCGGATTACCGCGACTGACGATCTGCTGGCCCAGGCACTGGAGCATGAGATAGATCACCTTGAAGGCCGTCTCTATACCGATCTCGTGGAGTCCGAGGAATCCCTCTGGAGTACCAGCAACTCCACCTGGGGAGGACAACAGCAGGCCATCTGACCGGCTGCTGCTCTCCTCAACTAAGCCTCTCTATGCCAGCCGTCGCTTCCGGTAGTACCTCACGCCGAACCAAGTGAGCCCCCCGAGCACGATTGCGGTCACCAATGCGATGAGCCACCACGTTATTTCGCGGGACGTAGTGAAGCTACCCGACAGTCCGGCAAGCTGCACCTGGTAAGTCCCGTTGGGTACGCCTGATACGACGAACCGCACCTGCAACGTCTCCCCGGCGTCAAGTGCCACATCCCGGGTACCGATTACCTCGCCGTCCAGCAGGAGTTCCGCCGTGTAGGTCCCGGCTTCTTCGCCGAGGTTCTGAACGTTTGCGGTGATCGTGACGGAATTGCCAGTGCGCGTAACGAATGTGATGGGTGCCCACAGCCTCTCAACCAGCGGCTCGATGCGAAGGTTGTCGCCCATGAACTGAGCGGGTGCCGGTCCCGCAGGTTGTGGGTTCGGGGACGGTGTCGGAGATGGCGCCTCCTGGACCGTATCTCCAGTGGTGGCAATGACGGCGAACGAGCTGAAGTGCATCACGTCCGCGGTGGCGGTCCCCACGCCGGCGACCCGGCCGGTGGACTGGGGTTGTACTTCCCAATCCCCTGTGTCGGGATTCCAGTAGGCGATGCCCACGGAAGTCGTGTTCTCTGGCAGCAGGTCAGGATCATAGTCGAGTTCCATTGCCACGGGCTGTCCGAAGATGACGGAATCTACGACCTGTCCCGTTCTGGTGTATCCGAGGAAGTCATAAACGGGAGTGACGGCTACCTGTCCGGAGGCGGTGGGAGGAGGATCATCCGATACGCGCATGCGTATCCATCTGGGCGGGCTGTTGCTTAATCGCCCCTCAATGTCGAAGTCGATCTTGGTCCAGTGCTGCAGATCCAGATAATTCGTGCCGGCGGGATCCGAAGCTTCGTAATCCCCGAGGCAGTGGCCATCTGGACAGGTGTACTGGACGCGGGTTATCTGGCCCAGCATGTCGATATCGAAGAAACAGGTAGGATCACCGGCGAGACCGGGCGTCGCGGCAGGCGGAGGTGGTGGAGGAGGGGGAGCCGTCACCGTGATCGTTTGGCTCGTCGAATCTGAGCATCCCTGGTCGGTGGTCACGGTCAGCCAGATGGTGTAGGTACCGGTCGTGTAGGTTTGCCCGTCGGGGTTGGCGACGTCTGAAGCTACCCCGTTGCCGAAGTCCCAGTCCCACTCGATAATGGTCGCACCGTTCGGCGCGGTGGAGTTATTGGTGAACTCCACATCGAGAGGAGTGGTGCCTGTGGTCGGCGTCGCCGAGAAGGCCGCCGTGGGTAGTGCGTTGACGGTGACGGTGCCGACTGTCTGCACGGGTGGGCAGGGGCTGTTCTCGCAACCGCAGATCACGGTGTACTCATAGTCGCCGGCGGTTGAAGTGTCAACTTGAGAATAGTCGAGCGTTATCTCACAGCACTCCGGACCATCGCAGCTGGCGCCCTGGGCGATGAAGAGGTCGTTAGTAAGGATTACGCCTTCACAAACGGCGAAATCGGGGGCGGTAGCCTCGCAGAGTGTGTGTACGGTGATATTGACGGTGTCGGAGTCGGAGCAGCCGCCGGCGTTGGTGACGGTGAGGGTATAGGGGCCGGACATGGCGGTGGTGGCGTCATCGATCTCAGGGTTCTGCTCGTTGCTTGTGAAGCCGTCGGGGCCGATCCATTCGTAGGACGCCATGCCGTCGGGGCCGCCGAGGAGCTCGATGGTATCGCCCTCGCAGACGTCCTCACCGGATGCCTCGGCGACGGGAGCCGCGTAGACGGTGACGGTCTTGGTATCGGAATTGGAGCAGCCGTTAGCGTCGGTGTAGGAGTAGGTGACGGTGTAGTCACCGGGGGTGGCGGCGTCGGAATCGAACTGATCG